>JAGHAD010000061.1 GCA_021161685.1 Thermoplasmata archaeon
ATAGTTACAAATCCACCTTATGGATTGAGGATAGGGAGCAAAAGTTTGATAGGAAGGCTTTATGAAAAATTCATACCAAGAATAAAGAACTGCATGCACGACGATTCCAAGGCGGTCATCATAACTACCGAGGTAGATCTCCTCAAAAGGATCGTTGAGGAATCCAAACTCAATATCTTGCACGAGAGATCTGTAAGATATGGCGGATTGCAGGCAAAGATATTTGTCCTAGCCCTCTGACAACTGTTGTACATAAAGGCTTATTAATATATTTTTAGAAGGATATTTTGGTGCTTCGATGCTTCAGTTGGATGTCCACATTTGGGTTTGGTTCCACGAGAAAATGATCCTCATGAAAGCGATTCTCGATTTCAACAAGGGCATCCTTAAGGTTTATGAAGACGATAGGCTCCTCCTCATCAGAACTGGGCTGACCAAAAAACAGCTAAAGCAGATTGAAAACCGAATACGTGAGCTTGGAGGAAAGAGATTGGAAACGTACAGCGACCCCTTTGTTTTCTTGTAACAAAAAGGTTAATTTCTCTCTGTTCTATTCATTGGCCATGAAAAGCGTGATGATCGTAGATGATAGGGGAATTGCGAACATCATTAAGAACATTCTAGAAAAGAACAACTTCGATGTTACGGTCGCTTCAACGAGTAAAGAAGCAATTGAGTTGATGGAGAGAAAGAAGATAGACATCCTTCTGATCCACCCAAAGCTTCCGGATGAAGATGTTCTCGTACCAGTGATACCGGATCAAGGAGAGATGATCGAGAAAACGATACCCGTAAATTGCAATGAAAAGGATCTCGTGAATTTTCTATCTAGTCTATGAAGACCTGCCTGTCCGGATGCACAACGATGCCGTTATCTGTTATTTCAAAATGGACTATCCTTTTCTGATGCTTCGCATATCTCATCTTCAAAACTTCTAAGGCGTTTTCCCTAACATTTCCTTTCTTTACATTGTACAGCACTATTATACCATCTGCTAGAAACTCTTCTATGCCGGTCGTGCTATATCTAGTTGGTACCTGCTCCGTTTCGGTTATGAGAAATGAAGTTGCTCCAGTTTCCTCAAAGAAATTGAAGAGCTGGTGGAGATACAACCTGTAGTTCTTTTCCTTGCTTATCGTTGTAGCTATCACCGCGGTTAATGAATCTACAACTATAACTTCTGGATTGAAGCCCTTTGGTATAACTAAAGGCTCCACCTTTGCGGTTATCTCCGTAGCTGGTCCGCTCCCCAGGGAGCCAAACTTCATTCGAAGAATATCAAGCGGATCCATCTTCTGTATCAGCAATGTACCTTCCCTCTCGTACCTCTTGACATCCCAGCCAAAGCTCAGCATGCTCTTCTCTATCTTAGATACGCTCTCCTCAAAACTGACATACATGCATTTCTTGCCTTGTGATGCCAGATTATTGCATATCTGTCTACAAAACGTGCTCTTCCCCGTACCCGCGCCTCCAGCTACGATAACTATATTGCCCTTTGGTATACCTCCAGTGTAGAATAATTCGTCGAATCCCGGTATACCAGTTTTGAGAACCTCTATTGGCGCTTTTCTTGGTTCCTCCATTCCTTTTCCCATCTCATAAGAGTAAGAAATACTTTACTGCACTCCGCCTATCCATCCGAGACCAATCTGTGCATATACCTTTACCACATCCAAGTACAGATCAATTGTATAGCCGTACTCAGGTTCTATCTTGACATGATCTTTTCCTTTGGTGATGCGCGCTGCAGTTCTGTTGATCGTTGCATTTAAGAAACTGTGCCAGGCGTTTGGATGAGAGGTTTTTACTACTATACCCTTAACTCCATAAAAGTTATAACTGGTGGCAGTGGAGTAGTTAATCCTCACATAGGTTGTATCGTATCCAGATGCACGAATCCTACCTCCATATCCCGCTATGTTCACCAACGTTAGATGAATCTCCAGAGATGAACCCTTTAACACACACCTGAGATCTGGAGATATCCTCAAAGTTTCCGTGAAAGGTTGTTCAAGAATAATTGCTCCCCCCTCTATGCAGTAACTTTGCCTTTCGTAATACACGTTATTAGCATCATATCTTATTCCACCAATTGTAATGTTGTGTTGACCCAAGGAATCGTTTACCTTTAATGTAAATATGTTCTCAACGATGTAGATTTCGCCAGATGAAGGGGACGTTATCAAATACGGTATTTCTCTGCTGCCCAAAGTTACAGGTATCGAAACGGAAGAATTTATCTTTCCCGCAGTAAATAGATCCAAAACGAACTTCATCTGGTAAAACTGATTTGCAACATCATCCATGTGATTTGCCTCCCTATCCTTCATGATTTGAGGTACATAGACTATCTGGAAAGTAGAGAGTATAATTGCGAATAGAGCAATGAGAAGAACGGCTTCTATCACTCCGACGACTCCAAAATCCTTCATCTCCTCAACCTCGCGAAATAGATCAAAGCAACCAGCGCAAGTACAAGTTCAAATCCAGGTACCTCATCTTTCTTCCATCTATCTGAGATAATGACTTTTGCGCTCGCTGTACAGTTCTCTCCAAAGGCGTTGGTAGCAGTAACGGTGAGGTTGTAAACACCTGGATTCTCATAAACATGGGATACGGTTGGACTCTTGGTTGATATCTTTTTGCCATCTCCAAATTCCCAGTAGTAAGAAACGATGTTGTCTCCTTCCGGATGAGCGGAGAAGAAAATCTTTTCCTTTGCTATTCCTACATACACCTCGTTCAGGGTGATGGAGATATTCCCGTGCAAGGATGCTTTTATCTGTACCTGGCACCTATCAGAGGAACAAAAGCCTTTATCATCTGTAACCTTCAGTGTAACGTTGTACACTCCTTCTTTCTTGTATGCATGGTAGACTATCTTTCCAAAGGCTTTTTCCCCATCTCCAAAATCCCACACGAAAGCCACCAATTTTCCATCCGGATCGTAGCTTTCTGATGCATCAAATTTAATTGGCTCACCAACTGTTCCGTGATAAGGACCTCCACATCTTGCGACAGGTGGCTTATTGCTCTCTACATCAAATATCCTTGCATAAGTCGTATCTATCGAGACCGCTCCATCGTTATCTATGACCGTCAGAACAACCGTATAATTTCCCGGATGAAGGTACTTATGAGTAACCTTCTGTCCTTCTTCGATCGATCCATCTCCAAAATCCCATTCATAACTTTTGATGTAACCATCATAATCCTTGCTCTTTGATGCATCGAAATGTATATACTGATTTACATAACCAGCATAAGGGCCTCCCGCATCCGCAACGGGAGCTTCATTCTCTGGCTTGATATTTTCCTCAAAGAAACCGAGCACGTATATATCTTTGTTTTCTCCTCCGGGAATGTTGTAAGG
>JAGHAD010000055.1 GCA_021161685.1 Thermoplasmata archaeon
GTCACTGTCCGATCTGTAAAGAAATAAGTGCAAATGAGCTTAAGAAAATGGAAAAGGAAGAGAGGGAAAGAGCAATCGCCATGCACAACCTTTACGTTAGCTTTTCGGAAATGAAGAGAGTTAGAGAAGCTATCAGAAGGGGGAATTTGTGGGAACTGGTTGAGGAGAAATCTGCCTCCAATCCTTTGCTCATGGACGCACTTGATTTTTTGAGAGAAGAGAGAATTGTCGAATGGATTGAAAAATTTGAACCAATCTCTAAACCAAGTGCCTTCTTCTACACCAGTAAATTTTCTCTTTACAGGCCCATAGTTTATAGATACAGAAAGAGGTTGATGGAGAGGTTTGTACCAAAAAGCAGGGTAAAGCTGGTTCCAGAAGTTGAAAAGCCTTATTCGAGACATTACAGAGATTTGTGGAAGAAATTTGATGGAGATGTTTTGGTTCTATCACCTTTTGGTCCCGTTCCACTTGCGCTAGATGAGGTATATCCTATAGCCCAGTCGGTTTTTCCGGAAAAGGTAGAAAAGGATGGTTGCATGGATTTGCTGAAGAGATTCATAGATAAGTACAAAATCACCGAAGAAGAAAAGTATCTGGAGGAAGAAAAAGATGTTGATTTTGAGAGGGTAAAAGCGGTGGTTGATTTTCAGTTTGGAAAAGGGGTTTCGGAAGTTTTGCTTAATGGAAAGGTGGATATAGTCAAATCTGAGAGAACGGAGAAAATAAGGAATGTGTATTGCGATGGAAAGCATGTGCTCTCAATGAGGGCTCACGATGGTCTATTTACTCTAAAGCCCGCCGGGGCGAAAAAACTCATGCGGGCTTATCCTCCACTGAGATTCAGGGTTGTTGTCGAGGATGAGGCGGTTCCTTTCATAAAGGAAGGAAAGAACGTTTTTGCGAAATTTGTTGTTGATTGTGATCCAGAGCTCAGACCATATGATGAATGCATAATTGTTACTAAAAGCGATGAATACATTGCTGTTGGTAGATGTCTACTAAATAGGGAAGAGATGCTTTCCTTCAACTATGGAATAGCCGTGAAAACGAGGGAAATTTAGTTCAGAAAGGTCGATATGATGCTCGGTAATCGATCGAGATTTCTACTGATTTTATGGTCATCTTCTATAAATTTTACAGTGGCTTCCTGAAACATTGCAAATTCAAGCACCCATTCTCTAGGTATGAGCTCATCCCTCGTTGACATCACTATGTAAACATCGCATGGTATTCTTTTCTCAAACAGTCCGGAGCTCTGGATATCTCTGATAACATCACCTGGCATAGATGGATTTGATACCGTGGCATCTGGAGGTATTACTGCAGGATTTAACAGGATGATGCTCTTCACGTTTCTATTTTCTAGGGCAATCTTTGCAGAAAGGAAGCCACCAAAGGAAGACCCAATAAGCACAACATGGTTGTCGTTTCTTATTGATTTTCTTATATTTTCCAAGCATTTGTTCACCTCAACCTCTTCCCCTTCCATGTATTTGATAGGTATCACGCCCAACTTCTTTTTAAAAAGCAAACCTTTCCTGCTATCTGGTCCAGATGCGTAACCATGCACGTAGTACAGCATAATAACCTTAACATGCCAAACCTTAAAAAATTCTTTTCTCTTTCATTGCCGATGCAAGCCGTAAGGGTAGAGAACCTGAGAAAAAGATACGGAGACAGAGAGGTTTTAAAAGGTATAAACTTAGAAATTGAAGAAGGTGAATTCTACGCCCTGATGGGACCAAATGGTTCTGGTAAAACCACCCTGGTATCAATTATTGCATCTGTTATTCCCCCATCGGAGGGTAGAGTAGAAATCCTGGGAAAGGATGCGAGAATGATGAAAAAATACATTGGTTACGTTCCTCAAGGAAATTTTTCCTCCCCTCATCTTACAGGAAGAGAAAACCTCACTTACTTCGCAAGATTAATGGGGTATTCGAAGGACAAGGCGAAAAAGATAGTCGATGAATTGCTCGAAAAGGTTGGGCTCAGCAAGGAGGCGGACAAAAAGGTATCGAAGTATTCTGGAGGGATGAGAAAAAAGCTAGAGGTTGCCACCGCCTTCATGCCGGGCATAAAAGTGCTAATATTAGATGAACCAACGACGGGACTTGATCCATCCGCAAGAAAGAGCTTTTTGGGAATGCTACAAGAGATGAAAGAAGAGGATACAACCATTTTGCTAGTTACTCATATAGGTTCCGATGCGGAAATAGCTTCAAGGGTCGCTTTTATGAATGATGGCAAAATTGTAGCGGATGGAAAGCCGGAAGAGTTGAAGAGAAAGAGTGGATTGAGGTATGTGGTAAATGTTGAAACAGCCATAAAGAGCAAGAGAATAAGAGATGCTATAGGGAAGTTTGGTGAAGAAGGTTTACTCGAAACCGAGAACGGTTACAGGATTTATTGCGATGATGCTGAGAAAGCATCGCCAGAGATAGTTAAAATTCTAGATAGGATTGGATGTAAGGTCACAAGGATAGGGATAGAGAAACCATCTCTAGAAGATGTTTTCTTCAAATTAACGAGGAAAGGCATCGGTGAATAGCATGGGACAGGTATCAGCAACCTTTACCAAGACATTTAAAGAGCTGTTAAGAGAGAAATCTGTTCTTTTCTGGACCATAGCATGGCCAATCATTTGGGTGATGATAATTAGCTTTTCTTTTACAAAGGGTGTTCCTGAGAGCTTTATTCCAAGCGTGAGAGGGGCAATAACCATTTCCATGATAACCTTTGCAATAACCATTGCAGGCATGGCGAACCTGCCCGGTAACATAGCGAGTGATAGGGAAAGAGGATTGTTGATAAAACTAAAGTCAATGCCTGTAAGTGCATCGAAGGACTTTATCGGCAGGATTATAGGTCTGCTAACGTTTTCATGCATCGCTGGCTTCCTCGTTTTGATCTCTGGATTTGTATGCGGAGCCAGATTCTCTGGAAAATTGGTTTCGATAATCCAGTCCCTTGGATTTCTCGCAATCGTCTTTCTTGCCTCAGCAGGCATAGGCTTAATCGTGGGCTCTCTTATCAAGCACGTGCATGGAGCTATAATGAGTGGAGTTGCTATATCGGTTATCACCTCCTCCATATCCGGCATATTTGCACCGTACTATTCCTTACCAGAAGTTCTTCAAACTTTCTCCCGATTCTATCCAGTATCCTCAGCCAATTCCTCTATTATCTATCTGCTAGTTGGAGAGTGGTATGCTGGTTATAACCCTTTAAATTTTGAGCAAATCGTCATTACTTTGATTGTTTCAGCACTTCTATTCGCGCTCGGCTTAATACTCTACTCGAAACACTGCTGGAGATGATTTATGGAAAATTAAAAAAGGTAAATTGCGTTGCTTCTCATGATATGGTAGGTGAAAAGAGCTCCAGGATATCTGGATTCTACAGGCTTGAGATGGAAGAGAGATTGAGCAAGGTGGCAGATTTCTCGGGACTGAGCGAAGAGGAAAAAAATTTGTTTTTGAAAAATGGAGAACTATCTCTAGCCATAGATAGATCGATTGCTGATAGAATGATAGAAAACGTGATAGGAATTTTTGAATTACCGTTGGGCATAGCGACAAATTTCAGAATAAATGGCAAGGATTATCTGATTCCGATGGCGATAGAAGAAACGAGTGTCGTCGCAGCGGCGAGCAATGCAGCAAGGATAGCTAGAGTGAGGGGAGGTTTCACCGCATGGGCAAGCGAGCCATTGATGATCGGACAAATTCAGGTGCTAAGGATAAAGGATAAGGAAAAGGCTTTGAGATCGATTCAGGAGAACAAGGTAAAGATACTGGAATTGGCAAATGCACAGGATAAAGTTCTGGTTAACCTTGGTGGAGGGGCAAAGGACATAGAAGTGAGGTTTCTGGATGATATGATGGTCCTCCATTTGCTTGTAGATGTTAGGGATGCAATGGGCGCAAATGTTGTTAATACGATGTGCGAAGCAGTTGCTCCGATGATAGAAGAACTAACTGGTGGAAAAGTTAGACTAAGGATAGTGTCGAACTTGGCAGATAAAAGATTGGCTGGTGCAAGGGCTGTTTTTGATAAAGATGCGATGGGTGGAGAGGATGTCGTAAATGCATTCCTGGAAGGTTATAGATTTGCAACCCTAGATCCTTACAGGGCCGCAACCCATAACAAGGGAATAATGAATGGGATCGATGCGGTTGTTATTGCTACTGGCAATGATTGGAGGGCAATAGAGGCGGGCGCTCATAGCTATGCTGCGAGAACTGGCAAATACCAGCCTTTAACCAAATATTGGAAAGATGAGGATGGTAACTTGGTTGGGGAGATAGAATTGCCCATCGCCATAGGCACGGTTGGTGGGGCTTCCTCTCTGCACAGAAAGGCTCAGATATGCAAGAAGATATTGGGCGTAAAGAGTGCAAAGGAGCTTGCGGAAATCATAGCGAGCGTTGGATTGGCTCAAAACTTCGCCGCCCTGCTTGCATTGTCTACAGTTGGGATACAGAAAGGGCACATGGAACTGCATGCTCAGAACATAGCTGTCATGGCTGGAGCAAAGGGAGAGCAGATAGATGTGATTGCCCAGAGAATGATAGAGGAAGGCAAGATAAGGTTGGATAGGGCAAAGGAGCTGATGAAAGAACTGTATGGTTGATTCTTCTTCAAATAATGTTATCCGCTATGTTGTCGGGCTTCCTTTCACAGTAATAGCACTTTATGACAAGTGGATCTCTCCTAACGACGACAAACCTGCTCTCTATTGGTTCTTCTGAGTTCGAGATGCAGTTTGGATTTGGACACCTCACTATTCCTACGATCTCATCTGGAACATGCACCCTGAATTTCTTTGCAACCTTGTAATCTCTAATTATGTTAATCGTAGCCTTTGGAGCAATGAGAGCTATCTTGTTAACCTCCTCTGGATCGAGCTCCCTGTTTTCAACTTTCACGATATCTTTCTTTCCCATTTTCTTGCTTTTTACATACATGGCAACGCTCACTATTGATTTAGTTCCCTCTGGAATTCCCAGAATTCGCAATACCTTCAACGCCTGCCCGGCGGTGATGTGATCTATTACAGTGCCATCCTTAATCCTTGGAATTTTCAATTCCTTCTTCATACCTACCCACCCAAAACCTTTGATAGTATAGACATTCTCACCGGAACTCCATTAAAAGCCTGTTTGAAGTAAACGGCATGTCTTGTTTTATCTACCTCTGGAGAAATTTCATCGATTCTTGGTAGTGGATGCATAACGATGAGATCTTCCTTTGCATGTTTCAGCAAATTCATATCGACCTTGTAACTACCAATAACCCTACTATATTCGGTTGGATCGGGAAACCTCTCTTTCTGTATTCTTGTCACATACAACACGTCCGCATCCCTTATCGCTTTCTCAAGATCGGTTGTAGATACCGGTTCTACACCTAGCTCAATGCAGTCCTCAACTATTTCTTTAGGCATTCTCAAACTTTCTGGGGACACAAAAACGAGTTCCGCTCCAAATAAAGCTAGAGCATAAGCTAACGAATGCACGGTTCTTCCATATTTCAGATCACCCAGCAAAACTACTTTCATCCCTTCGAGTTTTCCCTTCTCCATCAGTATGGTAAAAAGATCCAGCAAGCACTGCGTCGGATGCCTGCCGGCGCCGTCACCAGCATTTATAACTGGAGCCTCAGCAAATTCCGCGGCCATCCTTGCCGTTCCCTCCTTCGGATGCCTTATGACTATAACATCGCTGTACGCATCGGCCATCCTTATGGTATCCACGATGTTCTCCCCTTTTCTGAGAGAGGTTATGGAAGGATCTGCAAATCCTATCACGCTACCTCCCAATCTATGCATTGCAGTTTCAAAGCTGAGCCTTGTCCTGGTACTCGGCTCAAAGAAAAGAGAAGCCAGTATCTTTCCTTCTAAGAGTTTGAGTTTTTTCTTACCCTTTGCTACGGGTATCATCTCCTTAGCATGGTTTAGTATCTCCAGAATTTCCCCTTTTGAAAGATCCCTTATGGAAACTATGTCCTTGCCTTTGAGGCTCATCTTATTTGAAAAGGGGAAGGTGTTTAATAAGCTTCTCGAGACCAGGTATTAATATGACATTGACATTAACTTTGCACAACCTATTAATACCCCCAAAGTCTTACGGTAGATGAATGAGGTCGAAAGAAGAGAAGTTAAAAGAGCTGTACGATGCTCTGGAGGAGATAGAAAGGGGTGTAAGCTCCCCTCCAAAGAATAGATATGTAGATAGCCTGAGAAGGAGATTACTCGGAGAAAACAGCACCAGAGAGAGTTTTCATGTAAGTTTCACGTCTAAAACTGAACCGGAAGTAAAGGCATATGGAGGGGTTGTTGAAGAAAAAGAGAAAGAGAGGGAGCCATTATTCGAAGTAGAAAAATTGACCGTATCGGAAGAAGAGGGGTTGCAAAAGCTGGAAGAGAAAAATCCGAATGAAGAGAAGGAAACCGGAAAAGAGCTTGATGAGCAGACAAGCCACGATGAAAAGCTACCAGAGTGGAAGGTAATCAAGGAAGGTTACACATATGAGGATTATACACTTTATAAAGTGGAAAAGAGAGGATTGTTTGGTAGAAAAAAAACTGTCTACGTGTTCAGCAAAGAGCCACTAGAGAGTGGGGTTCCTTCACAGATACCTCCAGGATACGTTGTTAAGGTAAATAAAAAGGGAGTGCCTTCTTTGGAAAAAGTTAAATAAAAAGATTTGCCATTAGCGAACAGGATGACGTGGAATGGTCCCGTAATAAAGCTTGACAACTACAGGTTTGAGATACCAAAGAGTTACAGAGGTAAAACCGGAAATCTCAAGATGAGGGTTCCGGGTCTTGTTTATGTTGATGAAGTCATGCTGAATCAAGTAAGAAAGGATGACTCTCTAGAGCAGGTGGCAAACGTAGCGACCTTGCCTGGCATAGTGGGAAGATCTCTAGCAATGCCAGATATTCATTGGGGGTATGGTTTTCCAATAGGAGGAGTTGCTGCGACAGATGCTGAAGAAGGTGTGATATCTCCAGGTGGGGTTGGATTTGATATAAATTGTGGGGTTAGGCTTGTAAGGACAAACCTCAAAATAAGCGATTTAGATAGCGATACCATAAAAAAACTGGTCGATACCCTCTTCGAAAATGTTCCCTCTGGTCTTGGATCAAAAGGAAAAGTTAGGGTTACAGTTAATGAACTGAATCAAGTTCTGGAGGAAGGGGCAAGGTGGGCTGTGGAGAAGGGATATGGATGGGAGGAAGATCTAGAGGTTTTGGAAGAAGGAGGGTGCATGGAAAACGCAGATAGCTCTTTGGTTTCCGATAAAGCGAAGCAGAGAGGGTTATCCCAGATAGGTTCTCTCGGAGCTGGAAACCATTTCCTAGAAATACAGAGGGTTGTAGAAATATACGATGAAAAAGCTGCAAATGCATTTAGCTTGGAAAAGGATCAGATAACGGTAATGATTCACACCGGTTCGAGAGGATGCGGTCATCAGATATGCAGTGATTATCTGAGGGTTCTCGAGCAGGCTGTAAGAAAGTACAACATACATCTGCCAGATAAGCAATTGGCATGTGCTCCAGTCAAGTCAAAGGAAGGATTGAATTATTTTAATGCGATGGCTGCAGCCGCAAATTTCGCATGGTGCAATAGGCAGATGATAGTTCACTGGGTGAGGGAGAGTTTTAGCCAAGTTCTAAAAGAAGATCCAGAAGATCTCGGCATGCATATAGTATACGATGTCTGTCACAACATAGCAAAGCTAGAAGAGCATGAACTCGATGGAAAAAGGATAAAGGTTTATGTTCACAGGAAGGGTGCAACTAGGGCTTTCGCTCCAGGAAGAAAAGAGATACCAGCAAAGTACAGGGATGTTGGTCAGCCAGTTCTCATACCTGGAGACATGGGAAGCGCAAGCTATGTCCTTGTGGGTACCGAGGTTGCTATGAAAGAATGCTTCGGATCAACTTGCCATGGAGCCGGCAGGGTTATGTCGAGGCACGAGGCTCTTAGGAAATGGAGGGGAGAAGCTATCTTCAACATGCTGAAACAAAAAGGGATATACGCACATCCCGCAAGCTGGAAGGTGATGGCTGAAGAAAGTCCGGATGCCTACAAAAATGTTGATGATGTAGTAAGAATAACGCACAATGCGGGAATATCAAGGAAAGTGGCAAAGATGGTTCCGTTAGGTGTTGTTAAGGGATAATTTTATAATACGTTTCGTTAATCACGAAGGAGGTAGCAGAATGGGAGACGTGGAACTGATAGAGTTTGAAAAGGTCGATCTTAGAGGAGGAACCGTCATAGCTGGATTTCCCTCAATAGGATTAGTGAGTACCATAGCTGCAAACTACCTTATAGATACTCTGGGTCTCAAAGAAGTTGGGGCTCTGAATTCAAAGTACTTTCCAGCTCTATCCGTAGTTCATTCAGCAGAACCATTGTCTCCAGTAAGGATATATGCAGGTTCTACGGTTAACGGACAGAAGGTGGCGGTATTTGTTTCGGAATTCAGACCAAAGCCAAACTTAATAGAGCCGATAGCAGACGTTATCCTTAAATGGGCAATTGAAAAAGGATGTAAGTACTTGATATCTCCCGAGGGAATGGTTGTTGAAGGGAAGGAAGAAGGAAAAAGGGAGAGCGCATATGCTATAGGATCCACCGAGGAAGCCAGAAATTTGCTGATATCTCAAGGCATAGCTCAGTTCAAAAATGGAATAATAGCTGGGGTATCTGGTGTACTTTTAAATAAAGGAAAGCAAGAAAGGTTCAACGTTATATCCATACTTGCTGAGGCTCATCCAAATTATCCAGATGCTAGGGCTGCAGCCGCTGCGATAGAAGTGATCGCCATGCTGTTAGGTATAGAAATTAACGTCGCACCACTTTATGAAGAAGCAGAAAGGATAGAGAGGAAGTTATACCTGCTTCATAAGCAAGCAAAGCCCGTTGTTACGTCGGATCAGGGTCTTGGACCAATGTATGGATAAGTATTTTTAATTTTCTTTCCTTAGACTTTTCAATGATACCAAGAACCCATCCAAGGTATGAATCGCTACTGATCAGAGAGAAATTAGTGAGGGGTTTTAGAGAAGGCATTGTACATGAAAGCGGTCTGATAGCTCATGGAAGGGGAGAGGCTTTTGATTATCTTATGGGTGAAAAGACTATAGATATCTCGGAAAATGCAGCCAAGGTTGCCGCCTCTATGCTTCTGCTTGCTAAAAATCCGGTTATATCGGTAAATGGAAATGTTGCAGCTCTCGTTGCTAAGGAATGTGTGTCTCTTTCCAAAGCCATACCCGCCAAAATTGAAGTCAACCTTTTCCATAGAAGTGAAAAGAGGATAAGGGACATTGCTGATTTGTTAAGAAAAGAAGGAGCGGAAATGGTATATGGAGAAAACGCAGATAAGAGGATACCTGGATTGGATCACGATAGAGCCTTGTGTGAATCAGAAGGAATATTTTCTGCAGATGTGGTTCTAGTTCCTCTTGAAGATGGTGATAGATGCGAAGCTTTAAGAAAGTTGGGTAAAGTGGTGATCGCCATAGATCTTAATCCTCTATCCAGGACTGCTAGAACAGCCGATGTTACTATAGTTGATAATGTGATAAGGGCTATACCAAACATAGAAAGGTGGGTGAAGAAGCTGAAGGGTTGTGAAAAGGAGGAGCTAGTAAGTATAGCGAATTCTTGGGATAATAGGTCTGCTTTGAAAGAGGTTTTGAGTTACATTTCAAAAAGGCTAAATTCCCTAGCAGATATTTGAAAAGCATGCATAGATATCGAACCCATTATTCAACTGAGATAAAGCCAGAGGATGATGGAAAAGAAGTTAGGGTTGCGGGATGGGTACAGGATATAAGAAATTTGGGTTCGATAGCTTTTTTGATACTCAGGGATAGAAAAGGTACCTTACAAGTTACCCTTTTTAAAAAGGAACATCCTTTCTTTGAGAAGGTCGTTTCTTTACCAAGAGAATCGGTTGTATCCATAATGGGAAAATGCAAGGCGAATGAAAAAGTAAGAAATGGATATGAGATTATACCAGAGGAAATCGAAATACTCTCCACTTCCGAAAAACCTTTGCCACTTGGTGTTGTAGATAAGGTAGGTGTTGAATTCGATACCAGATTAGACAACAGGTTCATCGATCTTAGAAAGCCGGAAGTGCAAGCTATTTTTAAGATAAGAGATGTTGTAATCGATACCGCCAGAGAATTTTTGAGAGAAGAAGGTTTCATTGAAGTTCATACTCCAAAAATCGTGGCGAGCTGTTCTGAAGGGGGAACAAACCTTTTCGAAATAAAATACTTTGATAGGAAAGCTTTTCTATCTCAATCTCCCCAACTTTACAAGCAAATGTTAATGGCAACCGGTCTTGATAGAGTATTTGAAATCGCATGGTACTTTAGGGCAGAGGAACACAACACAAGGAGACATCTCAACGAATCGACAGCCATTGATGTAGAGATGGCATTTATAAGTAATGAAGAAGATGTCATGCACATTCTCGAGCTTCTCGTTCAAAACATATGGAAAAGAGTAAAGGAATGCGAAGAGGAGCTTTCTTTGTTGGGTAAGGACATCAAAATACCAAATATTCCTTTTCCCAGAATGAAATACACCGATCTCGTGGAAATGTTAAAAGAGAGAGGTATGGAAGTAACGTGGGGAGATGATTTTGGTAGCAGGGAAGAAAGGGAAATAGGAAAGATAATGGAAGAAAAAGGAAATGAAATGTACTTCATAACTGAATATCCTCTCGATTGCAAACCATTTTACACCATGCCAAAAGATGACAACCTTTCTAGATCGTTTGATCTCGGCTGTAAAGGTATGGAAATAGCGTCTGGGAGCCAGCGTATACATGATGTGAATCTTTTGATGGAAAGGTTGAAAGCCAACGGTTTAAATCCAAAAGATTTTGAAGATTATCTCAAGGCTTTTAGGTATGGCATGCCACCGCACGGAGGATTTGGATTGGGTATAGAGAGGCTTTTGATGGCTCTTCTGGATCTTGCAAACATAAGGGAATGTATACTATTTCCAAGGGACAGAACGAGGCTCCATCCATAGTTTTAGTGCAGGGGGCGAGATTCGAACTCGCGCACCCCTTCGGGACTGCCCCCTCAAGGCAGCGCCGTTGGCCTGGCTTGGCTACCCCTGCGCAGTTAATTAACTAGTTTATCATCTAATAAAATTTACTTTATCTCTATAGCTCCCTGCGGGCAGGCATCAACGCATGCTCCGCATTCCACGCATTTTGATTCATCAACCTTTGCAACCTCATCTACTGTTATGGCTTCGTTTGGACAGGCATCTGCACAAGCTCCGCAACCAACACATTTTTCCTTATCAACCACGGCTGGCATTTTTAAACCCCAGGTCGTTGAAAAAAATAATCATTTTTAAACTTTGCTAGCTAGATTTCATCTAGGTCTATACCGCATATCTGGCTCAATTCCCTGTGTAATTTCATGAGTTTTTCAGCATAATCCTTGTTTCCTCTCTTCAACTGTCTCTCCACCTCCTCAGATATCTTCTGTTTCCTATTTCCATCTATCAGATTATCTGCATGCGCAACTATCTTTTCTTCGAGCGTTTTTGGAACGTAATCCTTTGGAGGTAAACCTAGCTTTACGGCTTCTTCCTTTGTTACACCTGCACCTATGTGCCTCTCTATTATGTTTACAACCTCATCTGGAAGGTTCAATTCTCTCGCTATTTTCGCACCTTCTATCCCATGCGATATTCCATGCGTTTTCGATCTACCTATGTCATGCAGTAAAGCTCCAACCTTAACTAGTTCTACATCCGCCCCAGCTAGTTCTGCTATTTTGACCGCAAGGTTTTTAACCGAGATACAGTGATTTATAACCTCTTGGGAGCAACCTTGCTTAGAAAGCATATCTATGCATTCCTCTTCGGAGGGTAACTTTTTGCGTTTCACAACTTTCTTTCTTTTCTCTGAGGGAATTATCTCTATTTCTCCATCAAACTTTTTATATTCCCATTTTCCACTGGTATACCTGTCCAGAAAAATAGCTAATGCAGAAACTTCTGAATGGGGCTGATTCCCTATAGATATGTTGTAATCTACCATCCTATAGACCTCTCCGGGAACTTTCTCTGCTCCAACAATGATAAGTATGTCCCTCTCTCTCCTTATTTCATCTATTTTTTCTCTCAAAGGCTTTCCATACATCGTTAAATGTATTTTTTTCCCATTCCATTCCTTGATTATTCCTTTCCAGTTAACGCCAGTTTCTATTTCAAAATTCCCACCAAATCTCCTGCAGACATCCCTTATCGTCTGCTCCAGTTTTTTGTCCTCTCTATCAACAAATATCTTGTCCGCTCCAAATGCCCTCGCCACAAGAGCTACATGGGTTGTTACTCTTTTGTCCCTATCTGGTCTATGACCAAGGCGCAAAACAGCTATCATTCATTTCTTTAAC
>JAGHAD010000146.1 GCA_021161685.1 Thermoplasmata archaeon
TCTATATCGATGATGTTTTGAGATTTACTGACCATAACGAGCCATACTCATGGTTATGGAGTGAATTCGCTATAGGATGGCATGAGATAAAAGTTATTGCATATGATAATAAAGGAAACAAAGCAGAAGATAGAATAAATGTTATAGCACTTAATTTGGAGGTGAGAAATGAAATTTATAAGAGATGCGAGATATTTGCCAGATGCCTTGGTATAGGCAAAAATTGGGCGAGGTAATGAAATGACCGTAGTGGGAAAAATGAAATGGATAGTAGTAATTGGAATAGTATGCACCATTGCAATGCAAATCGCATTTTTTGAAATGAAAGGCAATAAGGAATTGCCAGCTAACAATTCAGCTATCATCACTATAAAGGAAGATTGTTCATGTTCAGAAACGAGTGTTGATTGGAAAAGCGGGGACCATGATTGGCCTAAAAAAGTTATGGTAGAAACCATCTGTACGGATGGAATAGATAATGATGGAGATGGCTTAATTGATTTAGAGGATGGGGATTGCTGGTTGAAAGAAGGACCGATATATCAAACACATCCAAGGGCTTATCCCAATCATTCCTTCAAAGAGGTAACTCAGCAAATACCAAAACTTGCGGATTTAGGTGTGAAAACCATTTATCTTATGCCAATTTGGGAGCATCCCAGAGGGAAAAAGACAATATATTCAATCTACGATTACTTTAGGATTGACCCAGAGTGCGGAACTCCTCAAGAGCTAAAAGAACTTGTGGACACAGCACACAGATACAATATGAAAGTACTCTTTGATTTTGTTACTTGTTGTACTCCAAAGGGAAGCGTAGTATGGAACAACAACTGGACCTTAAGTATGTCACTCGCAGAATTAGAAAGGAGAGCAGAGGAACTGGGTTGGAAACTCGAGTACAAGACCATTAACGGGAATAAATTCGTGTATGCAAATTGTAGAAAAAGCGAGGAACAACTGCTATGTGATGTTGCAGGAATTATTATTGACAACAATACAGTTATACTCCGCCATTACCCCCGTGCAGATTGGGGTTTTGCAATAGATAGAACAAATCCAGATGCAATAGAATATTTTACAAAAGTAGCAGAATATTATGTTAAGGAGTACAACATAGATGGCTGGAGGTTAGATGCTCCTTCGGATAACTGGAACCCAAAATTAATCCCTGAAGACCATTCTATAACAAATATGATGAGGAATGTAAAAGGAGCTATTACTAAAATTAAACCATGTGCTATTCTATTAGCAGAAACTCCATTCCCTGGGGTTGAAGAAATTTGCGATTATCTCTATGGTCGTGATGTCTTGAGATGGATCCTCACAACTAAACCTACTTCAGCGGAGCTTGTGGAAAAAATCAAAGATGTAAATAATAGAGTTTATCATATACCAGATCTGGAAAAGTATGACTTATCTGTTCAACAACAAAAAGCTTTATTAGTGTTGATATCCACACTTCCCGGTGTTCCGATGGTTCGGGCGGGTGAGGAGATTGGAATTAGAGGGTCATCTGAGTCAGGTCCTATAAATTGGGAAGAAGGGAATTATGAACTTAGAGAATTTTACAAAAAAGTATTTGAAATCCGTAACTCACATCCTGCACTAAAATATGGTACGATTTCAAACGTCTGGGAGTCAGGAGATAATACTTATGCTTACTTAAGGGAATCTGAAGATGAAAAGGTAATTACAGTGATTAATTTCTTGAACAAAGAGGCAACGTCAATACTTAATTTATCATTCTTGGAAAATGGAACTATTTTGTACGATGAGTTAAACAATGAAGCTTTTGTAATTGATGATCCATCTAACTTTGAGATATCTATTCCCGCCGATGGTTCCAGGATTCTTGTTTTAAAAAAGAAGGATGAACCGATTGTATATTTTGAAAGGCCATTGGAAGGTTATCTATACGTCTTTGATCAAGAGATAATATCAACGATTTTTGGGAATACGATCATCTTGGGTAAAATAACCATAGAAGCAGATGCGTACGATGAAGATGGAATACAAAAAGTTGAGTTTTACGTTGATGATGAGCTCAGAGCAATTGATGATTCTCCGCCATACTCATGGCTCTGGAACGAATTTGCTATAGGATGGCATGAGATAAAAGTTATTGCATATGATAACTCTGGTAACAAAGCGAAGGATAGAATAAATGCTTTGATATTTAACTGGATGTGAGTATTTCTAAGCTTCTGTTTTAAAATCAATCGATTCATCATCAATAAACTTGATACCTTCAATCTCTTTGATCCCTTTCAATACGATTTTCTTTCCTCTTTTTAACTGCTTGACCTTCTCCGCATCTTTGCAACAAAGCCTAAATTTCTTTTTCTCTCCATTCAAATCCATCTCCACATCCATGACAATAACATAATCTCCATCGCAATTGAACCTACTCTCTAAAGGAATTGCATTCAGAATCACTCCCTCTATATCTTTTGGCTCTGTATCCAGTTCAACCAATCCCCACCTACCCACGTTGATTTCCAACTTTCCATCCCTTAGTCTGGTATAGCCATTTATGACCTTGATAGGAGTCCCTTCTCTTATAAAGGTTCCAACCAGTTCCATGTGCTCTTCCCACAGAATAAGGTAACACTTCCCGGATTCATCTTCCACCTCAAGCCTAATTCCCCTCCTAGGATTTTCGCCTCTCGTCTCCACAACGCCATCTAGACGAGTTACTTTACATTGAATTGTATATTCTCCGCCTGGCTTCAGATCAGAAATGCGAACAGGCTTGTTTGTAGATTTTCCGAGCTCATCTAAGATGATAAGAGCAATTGCTTCGTCATCAAGCAAGTTATTAAATTCTCTTTTTCTCCTCTCTATTTCCCTCGCAAATTCTTCCCAACTGTAGATATCGCTAACACTTTCGTAGATTTTCTTTAGGTCCATAAGCTAGAACCTTCTCATGACCAAGCCAGAAAGGAGCTTTGGCATGAAATAGGTGGATTTTTGGGGCATGTGCTCCCCAGCTTCCGCTACTTTCCTTACTTCTTCTATCTTGGTTGGATTCATAATAATGGATAAATCGAACTTACCTTTCTCTACCAACCCGATCGCCTCTTTGGCATCTCTTGTATAACTAATTTCTTTCTCCACGTCCTTTATTCCCATCACATCTTCTATCAACAATTTGTGGAGTATGGTTACATCGAGAGTTCTCCATGTTTCGGATTTATCAGGTGCAAACTTTTCCATCACTTTCTCATCCTTCAATGTATACACTGAGCAACCTTCCCTTGAATAAAGAGCAAATTTATGCTCCTCCTTAGTCTCTATACTCTTCACTATCTCTCTACTCTTATCGCTTATACTTCCTTCAACATCTATCTTCTCTATCTTAAAGTACTTCCCAGCCTTTCTCTCTATTTCATCTAAACTCATTCTCAATCTTACCAAACGATGCGTCGGCAGGATGGTTAGGCCTTTATCAAACATGTTTGCGAGAACAACCATTATGTAGTTTTCTGGATCATTTTCTCCAGCATTCACTTCCTTTGCATAGTCTATCGCCGTCTGGTACCTGTGGTGACCATCCGCTATGAAAAGGATTTTATCCTTAAGCAAATTTTTCACTTGAGTAATGACATCTTCATCTTCTATCCTCCACAGCATGTGCTTAAAACCGTCGTATCCAACAACATCTATTTCTGGTCCATCAAGGTTTGACCTAATCGTTCTCATTATCTCATCGCTTTCATCCATGTAGAGTAATTCTATCGGTTCGAGATTTGCCTTGGTTTCTCTCATTAATCTTAACCTATCCTCCTTTGGTTTGGCAAGAGTTCTTTCATGGGCTTTGATGGCTTTATAATCATGATCTAGTTTCAAGAGAATAAAAAATCCCCTCATCTCTTTCTCTTCTCCATCAATGGTGTATCTTACGCTGTATGGGTATATTCCCTCTTTTTTTGATTCTACTAAAATCCCTTCCTTTAACCATTCTTCAAATAACTTCCTAGCCCTTTTGTACCAGTTATCTTTTTCATTGTCTCCGGACATTACTTTTCCTAATATTAGTCTGACAACGTTGTATTCATTTTTCTTATAGAGCTCCTCCTGCATTTCTGGAGATATAATGTCATACGGCGGGGACATGACATCATCCAGCTTCCCAACTTTGTCCTTGTTGTACGTTATACCTTTAAACGGGGCTACCTCTACCATACATCGCTTGTATCAGAAGAGGGATTAAAAAATTTCACTTTTAGAAAAATCTTAGATTGAGCGTTCACCAAATTTTTAATAACACCTAATCGTTTTTTGAGTTAGATGGAAGTGAAGAGAGAAGTGATATCGATAGAGGATTTACCTGGCGTGGGGCCGGCAACCGCAGAAAA
>JAGHAD010000074.1 GCA_021161685.1 Thermoplasmata archaeon
GAGGTACGAGGAGCTCTCTCCTAACATGTTGAAGGTTCTTGCCTTCATTTTCAGAAAAGATGAGAGAATCAAGAAATTCCTCCCTATCCTCCCAAAAATAGAGAGGTATCCAAAAAGGATAGAGGAGCTGAAAAGGATCATCAAAGAAGTATCGAGCAAGGAAAAAGTAGAGGACATGGTAATAAGGGATAAGGAAGTCTTGTTTCCGGACATAAAGACGTACCTCCAAGGATCTGGTAGAGCATCGAGACTAACCGTCAAGGGATTAACAAAGGGTGCCTCATTCCTTTGTGAAAGCGATGAAAATATCCTTAAAACTTTCATCAAGAGGGCATCCTACTTTGACATTTTTTTCAAAGAAATTGAAAACGTTGATATCGAGAAGCTGGCCGTGGAGATAGATAAATCGAGAAAAAGAGGGGTCAAAAAGATGATAAGACCTGCTCTATTCATAGTCGAAAGTCCAACAAAGGCGAAGCTGATATCAAGATTTTTTGGAAAGCCCAGCATCAAAGTTTATGAAAAAGGTATAGTCTATGAGGTTGCAACAGAAAAGTACATACTGCTAATAACCGCTTGCCTCGGACATGTTGTCGATCTTTCATTTGAAAGAGGTTTTCATGGGGTAGAAGTCGATGGAAAGTTCATCCCCATATATGCGACTATAAAAAAATGCAAGAACTGCAATCATCAGTTTACCCATTTTTCTAGCTGTCCAAGGTGTGGAAGTAGTGATGTACAGGATTCTAAAGATAGAATAGACGTTTTGAGGAAGTTGGCATCCCAGACTGGCTTAGTCATAATAGGTACTGACCCAGATGCTGAAGGGGAAAAAATCGCATGGGATCTAGCTAATCTATTGGCAGGCGTTGCCGAGGTTAAAAGGGCGGAATTCCACGAAGTAACGCCAAGAGCAGTGAAGCAGGCGCTGGAGAATTTAAGAGAGATAGATGAGAATAGGGTAAAGGCTCAAGTTGTCAGGAGAATAGAAGATAGATGGATAGGTTTTGCCCTTTCTCAGAAATTATGGGAAGTATTCGGGAGACACAACCTGTCTGCGGGTAGAGTGCAAACACCGGTTTTAGAATGGATAATTGATCGGGAACTAAAATTCAAGAAGAAAAAGAGGATATCCTTTTTGCCCGAACTGGGTATAAGTTTAGATGGAGTGAAAAGCGGGGAAATCGATCTAGAGATAGAGCTTATTGGTACAAGGAGCGTCAGTATGCTACCTGCTCCTCCTTATTCAACCGATGAGCTCCTCAGGGATGCAAATAGGATAATGAAGATTAATTCGTCTGATGCCATGAGAATAGCTCAAGATCTTTTTGAAAATGGTCTCATAACGTATCACAGAACCGACTCTACAAGGGTGAGCGATGTTGGTTTGAGAATTGCAAAGGAGTATTTGGGAGATGATTTTGTGGGGAGAAGGTGGGAGGGAAAAGAAGAAGGAGCACATGAATGCATAAGGCCAACGAGAGCGTGGGACAGGGGAATGGTGCAGAGGATGATCTATGAGAAGGTTCTCCACGTTGAAAATTTCTCGCCAAAACACCTTTCGATGTACGATTTGATTTTTAAGAGATTCATGGCGAGTCAGTGCAGAGAGTTCAAAGTAGACTATAAAAAGTACAGGATCAACTGGGATGATAAGTTTATCGAAGTGGAGCGCGCGGTAAGAGCAGAGGGAAAGGCCTTTGAGCTCTACCGAAACTTGCAAGTTAAAGAGGAGCTTCCAGTTGGAAAGATAAGAACAAGGGTTGAAGAAAGGAAGGTTCCCGAGGGTTTTCCCCTTTCACAGGCGGATGTAGTGAGGCTGATGAAGGAAAGAGGGCTAGGAAGGCCCTCTACCTATACAACCATTCTCGATAAACTCTTCCTACGGGACTATGTGGTCGAGAGAAAGAGATATCTATTCTCAACTGAGCTTGGAAAGAGAGTACATTCTTACCTTGTTCAGAATTACCCATCTTTAATTTCCGAGGAAAGGACGAGGTTCTTATTTGATAAGATCGATAAGATAGAGAGAGCCGAAGCAGGCTATTTCGAGACTTTGAAAGAACTTTACGATGAAATAAAAAAGCTGTAAAGTAAAAGATGCTACTCGAAGGATGCAAACAATTTATACCAGATAAGCTTAAATATGAACCTGAATGAAGGTTAGAGAAAACTGTAGACATTTCTCCTGGAAGAAGAAGTTCTTCATAGGTAGCATGAATAAGGTTGATCAATGTTTCTTGATAGAACCCTTTTGTGAATTGGGTAAACTGAAGTTTGGTAGTTGTCCAGAGAACTGCAAGTGGTTTGAAAATATAGAGTAAGGTGGCTTGACAGCGAACCGCTCTTCCCACGGGCTCGCGCACCGTAGTACAGAGCGGTACGTGGCGGGCTTAACTTCCGGGTTCGGGATGAGACCGGGTGTTTCCCCGCCACTATGGCCGTCAAGCCACTTTTTAGCCTAAAAGCCTAAGCATACGCAACCCGCTTAGCGTTGAGCCAGCTCGGGCGATTAGTAGCCGTGGGCTGAACGCCTCGTTGCCTCGGCGCTTACACCCCGGCCCTATCAACCCCCTCTTCTAGGGGAGCCCTAGGGTGCCTCGTCTTGAGGGGGGCTTCGCGCTTAGATGCCTTCAGCGCTTATCCCCTACGGCGTGGCTACCCGGCGTTGCCCTGTCGGAC
>JAGHAD010000120.1 GCA_021161685.1 Thermoplasmata archaeon
GTTCCTGAAGTAAACGTTGAAGTTGTGAAAATCTCTTCCAGCTGCGCCCATTATGATTACTTTTTTCCTCTGCATACCCCTTCCATAAAAAAGAAAAGAGATTATAGAGTTTTTGATTGTCCTTTAAGGCAGTATATTGCTCCCTCTATATGGTTGAGCAATTCCTTTCCCTTTTCCGTTATTCTGTATATCTTTGAAGATCTTTTCTTTACAGTTTCTACCACCCCAGCCTTTATCAGGAAGGAGAGGTAGTCCTGAAGCTGGGAATAGCTGAGGTTTGTCCGATAAAGTATATGGGTTTTCTTTGCACCATCAGAGGAAGCGATCAAAATGTCTCTTATTATCTCAAATTCAGATCTCCTACTGCTGATAACCAACTTAATCCCCCTCCCAAATATACCGAGATTTATTTAATATTTTCTAAAAAAATAAAAGAGGAAAAAGGTGGTTATGTTTGTTGTGGCGACCAGTTCTCCGCGACGAGTTGTATAGTGAAGGTAAGCGTTTGCCCCTCGATACAACCTTGGAGTATGAGGATATGTACGGTTTCGGAAAATGAATCGCCTGGATCTAGTTGCCCACCGATATTGTCTGCAAATTTTATTTTTATGTCATCTTTGCTATCATTATTTAGGTCGAGCGACACCGTTGGTTGATCTCTTGTGAATTCTTGCCCACCAATGATCACCTTTCTAAATATAAGAGGCATCTCGCCGTTGTTGTAGACATCAAATGTTATACGCTCATAGTACCCTGGATAAACGTTTTGCAGAGTAACTTCCAATGTATCATTATCTCCATCTCCATCGCTGTCTACCAGTTCAAGAATAGTTGGTCCGCCTACATCCTTGTTTCCCTGTGTATAAGACCAACTCCTGTCACACGTATAATCATTTTCGTTATCTCCATCGTCTAGGCATGATGGTGATTGGAGTCTCCAGTCAAGCTCCGTTGTGGTTACACTGCCCTTTATTGTGAATGTCTTTGTCCAATGGGCGTATGCAAATCCAACTATAGCTGATGCAAAGGTTAAGAACACTAGTATTGTAGCAAGTTTTTTGTTCAGCATTTTAGGTGAACCCCCGTTTATGGCTTTGGGTAACAAAGGCTAAACAGCTGTTTACTGTGGTGTTGATGGTGACCAGTTCTCAAAGTTCAAGGTTACCTCAAATGCCCCGCTCCAATCTTCTGGCAGACCAGGATTGGTGAAGAGCACGGTGCAATTGACGTAGACTTTTTGCCCTGAGTCTATTTGGTGGATATCTCCCCAAATCTCCCATTCTTCTATTATAGCCATCAGTTCTTCAGGTTCTGCGGTTCCATTGCCATTTGCATCATAGTAAAATTCATCTGGAATTCCGTCATTATTGGTGTCCTTCGCTATCACTCCGCCCGGATACCGAACATTTATGCCCCCCTCGAGGAGTACTGCAGGAACAGTTCCAACATTTTCTATGTCTATCGATACGCTGACCTTATAGCCTGGGTAAGCATTGGTAACGTTTATCCACAATGTGTTTTTATCGCTGGAAAATTCACATGTCACGTTAGCGATATTTTTATTAGAATGGTCATCGTTATCACTGCAGGTACAGGACCAGTCCAGATCTAATTCTCCTGTTTCCAAGGTACCTTTCAGTGTTAACGTCTCGCTCCAGTGGGCGTATCCGATGCCGATTCCTGCGAACGCTAGCATGCACAAAACAAATATGGTTCCTACTTTTCCTCTCATTCTACCTCACCTGCCTAACAGGTAACCCCCGGTTACCTGCAAAGAAAAATCTACAAACTATTAATAAAATTTACGAAAAACAATTAACGCTCCAGATAAACTCAGTTATCCACAGCAAAACTTAAAAGCATTCTATCTTCAAAAAGATCGTGAAGGAGATTTTCAAAATGATAAAAACGAAGCTCAGAATTGCAAAACCGTGGAGCAAAGTAAAGCCAGAGGAGGTTGAAGAGGTTGGAGAAGAGATCACGAGAAAGGTTCTCGAATGAGTTTTTACTCGATACAAGCTACTTGCTACCTTTAGTTGGAATTGAGGTTGAAGGAATCTTGCCTGAAGGTAGCGATGTAAAAATCGCATTCAAAATAATCAAGCACGGCTGGAAAGATGTATTCGATGCCCTGCTCTATGCTACGGGAAAGAGAACGGGAATTAAAATACTAACCATGGATAAGGAATTCAAGAAGTTTTTCAAGGAACACGGATACGACCACGAGCTACTTATTACTTCATTGCAGTAAAACTTTTGGTTACTTGCGTACCGGTTTCGATCTAACGAGAAATTGATATCTTGTATTGCTGTCTATCACGCAAAAAACGTGATCTTCATTTAGCGAGGCTGCCGGCTTATAAAGTATGGGTTTTCCAATCTCATCGCTAACTTTTACGAGGTCATCGATGGATTTCAGGTTTATTACTTCCCTTCTCTTTGGAACCTTCTCAACTTCCACGATCCACTCTCCGTACTTCTTCCTTATCTGTTTAACTTCCTTGTCCCATTTTATTCCACTTTCCTTGGTAAAGAAGTAGAAACCAAGGAGAGTTGCAAGAGATAGAAATGTTGAAGCCAAAAAGCTGTTTCTGCTCCCAACGACTTCAGGTCTATGAATCAACTTTTTACCCTTAACCGAACCTTCCTTTGACTGGAACAAGTCTCCAGATATCTCTATAATCCCTCCATTTATCGTTACGTTCCATGAAGGATTAAAGAAATCATTTATCGTTATTCCCTTGCCAACAGCAAACACGCTTATTTTACAGATTATTATCAGCTTTGGATTTCTTGCGAGAACCCCGGTTTCTTCGTTTATCTTTTTCACAAACTCCTTGAAATGGGTATAATTTATCGGAAACTTTATTTCGAATCCATCAGATTCAAAAGATGTCTTTGGTATTATTACAAACTCTTTCTCCCACAGGTCCGAGCATATCTTCTCTACCAGCGTATAGTATCCTTGCACGCTGAGTTTTTTCTCGCACATGAATCGATATGAAAACGTTGCATTTATGTGATCTGTTATCCTTTCAAAAATAACTCCTTCTCCAGGGTACAAGACTTTTTTATCATAAAGGCTGTTGTTTTTCAGATAAACGGTATAGCTAAGGCTTCCGCTGTGCGAGTAGCTACATATGGAATAGCTCTTCTCAACGCTCTCTGGTTCTTGAAAAGCCATGTAAGAGCTTCCAGCAAATATGCAGGTAATAACAACTAAGATAGCAATGATCGCAAACCTTAGGTTGCTTTGGATTGGCAGTTTTTTAAATCTCAGCATCATCCGATCACCTTCCTTAAACATTCCTTTATGAAAATCGATATCCACCCAACCTTTGGTATAACGAATATGACCTTCCCAACAATCTGTCTAGGCTTAACTGGATCTGGATCCACTTCTTTATTTGCATCTCCCTTCGTTATGAATTCTATTCCTCCATTTTCTCTTACGATATCATAAACCCTGTGAATTATGCTCAACTTCGAGGTTCTATACTCGATGATATCCCCTTTCTTTATACTTTCTATCGGAACCTTTGCCACAATAACAATATCCCCAACATCTATGGTCGGCTTCATGCTACCACTGCATACAACTGTTGGCTGGATACCAAAGTATCCAAAAGAAAAGAATATCATCATCAAACTAACAATAGATACACCTATCCATCTAAGGGTTGATTTCTCCGATTCTTTTGGTCTCAACCTTTTTGGTAAAGAATACCATATGCTACTCTCTATGAGCACAAATCCAATGGCTGGCGCCATCGTTCTGATGAGAGAAGAAAGTATCCATTCTAAATCTGGAAGGATCGGAGAGAACCATTCAAAACCAATCACGATAGACATATAACCTATCGATGTTAAGGCACCTCCAAGATAGGCGAGATATGAAGCAAAGAACCCCATCGCCATTGATGGTATGAGGGTCTCTCCCAGAAATCTAATGATGGCTAGCGGACTGTTGGTATCTAAAGATAAAAACCTGTTGAAACTTATGTTCATGAAAACCAAGAAGAGAGTTATCGCTATCAGACTTAAGGTTAAATTTTTCCTTGGAGATCTCTTGATGAGATAAGCCCTACTCAGCTCTATACCAAAAATAAAGGAAAAAACGAAGAAAGCATTGATGAGTATGGAAAGTGGAGTAAATGAAACCGGGCTTCTGCCAAATCCGCTGAAAAAGCCAGCTATGATAAGCAAAGAAATCTGGAAAAATCCTATCAACAAAGCCCCTTCAAATGGATTCCTACCAAACTCCCATCTTCTAACCCTTTTAAAATACCATATTTCAATACCATCTTTTTTGGATAAAAAGAAAGCAAGTAAAGCAAGAGAAGTCCATAATAATGGTCTAACGAGATAGGCATCCACAACTCCATTGAATATTTTTGGCGTAACAAAATTTGTCAGCAGATAAATCAAAACGATGTAGCTGACCAAAGCGTACCACATCCATTTCACCTAAGAGATTTTATGATTTATCCTTTTCCTTCATGGAACCATATTCCACTGGACATATTCTATCTCTACGGTACCAACTATTCTGTGATTCATTGGTAATGGATCAAAGCAAGTGCCCTGCTTGAAAAGAAGTGCAAAAGAAAGCTCAAAGCAATCTCCAGGATTTAACTGAATCCTCCTTCCATACTCTCTCATCAAGTCCATAATCATCTTAACTATTGTACATCCTCTGTAATCTACGATGCCATCGCAACTTATATCCAGTTTGTAATAAGCAAGTTCTATATCATCAAGGGCAAGTCCGGTTGGAGGCTTCTTAATCCACATCCATACTCCACCGGGAATAACAAGTTTACCAAAAGCTATCAGCCTGTTGTTCTCATCATATTCCTTTACAACAATTACGATCCTAGAAATCTTTCCGGGTACGCTCCCGCCGTTTGCTATTCTCATCACAACTTCTGGACAATAACCCGGATATGCATTCATGATAAAGAAGTTTGCCTTTTCATAGAATTTGACCCCATCCTTAATGAATATGAATTTCCCTTTGTTTAAAGCCCTTGCAGATGCCACATCAATATCATATACGATATGCCTTGGTGGAATCCTCTTCCATCCCGGATCCTTGCTTTCGCTTCCATCCCACCCTGGGTTTGGAATCGCATCTATATTGTTTGGATCATCGTTCGTTCCCCTTGCTGATACCCCTATGAGAAAACTTCCAGTTTTTACCATTCCTTTCAAGGTTAGTTCCGTTGACCAGTATGAATAACTTGCGCCTATGACGGCAAAAGATATTATAGCTAGCGCGAAGCAAGTGCCCAATCTCGCTTTCATCCTTTTATACTCAAACCTAACGTCTTATAAATTTGATAGAAAGAAAGTTCTTGAAAAAATTGAGGTTATAGGGAAAGAATCTATTCCTTAACCTTCCTTCCCCTTCGATAGGCAATTGCCAGTGCTGAGATCACTATTACAATAACTATCGCCAGTACCGCAAGCAGTAAAGTGTTCACTCCTTCTTTCTTACCTTCTGCAGCAGGTGTATACTCATAGAGATTACCCGTTGATGGA
>JAGHAD010000064.1 GCA_021161685.1 Thermoplasmata archaeon
AATATAGAGGTTTGCAGATTTGAAAGAAAAAAGAAAAACTATAAATACGATAGAATGTTTTAATTAGGCGAGAGGGATATGAAACGCAAAAGTTCTTATGTGCTAGATGAAACGGACGATAGGGTAGTAAAACTATTCATGGAGCTCGGAGTGCCAAAGAACCTGGCAAAGACCCTGCTCTATATATCGCAAGTGGAAGAGTGCAGGTCAGCAGACGTCGAAAGGGGGGCAAACTTGAGACAGCCAGAAGTGAGTGTTGCAATGCAGGAGTTGAGAAGGAGGGGATGGGCCACTAAGAGGGATTTGAAGAAAAAAGGCAAGGGAAGACCTGTACACGTATACAGGCTGACTACACCTCTTTCCCAGATAATAGAGGAGCTTGAAAAAGAAAAGATGAAAGAAATGGACAACATAAAGGAGAGCTTGAACGAGCTCAAGGAGCTGATACAGAAGTACGAGAAGCGCAAGTAATACATAAAAAGCTCGAACTTGTTGCACTGTTCGTGGATAGACTAGAGAAGGTATACACAGCGCTAAGGAAGCCAGTAGATGCCATAATCATAAAAAACGAAGGAAAAATCAGTCCAAACCACATCTACATCACAGGAAGCTACAGCAGAGCCTATCAGAATTCGATACTAGTGGTAAGAAGAGAGAGCATGGATCTAGTGATTTCAAGGCTAGAGGAGGGTAACAAATATCCAGAACACATAAATGTTCACGTAGCTGATAGGAAAGAGGATGTCCAGAAGCTGCTAAGAGAGCTTATACCAGAGGGAAGTACGGTTGGATACGAGAGTACAAACATAAGTTACAGGAGCTTCAATGCGCTACGGCGTTTACTTGTAAAAAGAAGATTCATCGATGTGAGCAACGATTTACTCAAGGCAAGGTTCAAGAAAGATAAGGAGGAAATAGGAAGAATAGAAATGGCGTGCAGAATAGCTGATAGAGCCATGGAGAAAGCCATCGACATGCTGGAGGAAGGGATAAAAGAGAAGGAAATATCCATAGAGATAGAACATGCCATGTTAAGATATGGAGCAGATGAAAAGGCATTCGATAGCATAGTGGCATTTGGAGAAAATAGTGCCATTCCCCACTACGCGCCGGGCGAAAGGAGGCTAAAGAATGGGGACATGGTTATAATTGACATTGGAGCGAACTACAGAGGATATGTATCCGACCTGACAAGATCTTTCGTCTTTGGTAAAGCGAATGAGAAGCAAAAGCGCATGCACGAAGTAATTGCAGTGGCTCAAGAACTTGCCGCAGAATCAGTCAAGGAAGGAGAAGAATTTGCTAAGGTACACAGAAAAGTTCAAAAATTTGTGGAGGAAAGTGGTTTTGGAAAGCATTTTTTACATTCAACTGGACATACGATTGGAATTGAAGTGCACGATGGGTTTAGCATAGGAGGAAAGAGCAAAGAGAAATTTGTTTCGGGAAATGTTTTTACCTTGGAGCCTGGAATCTATGTAAATGGTTTTGGCGGGGTGAGGCTTGAAGATGTCTTTGTCTTGGAAAGAGGAGAACTCAGACAGCTTACCAAAGCACCAAAGGTCGTGGAACTATGAGGGAATTTCCAGATTATTTTGCTGATGCAGAGAGCAACTTCAGGAACGCAAGATATGTCATTTTTGGTGTGCCCTTTGATGGAACCTCAACCTTCAGATATGGCTCGAAGGATGCTCCAGCCGAGATAAGGAAAGCGAGCTGGAATTTCGAGAGCTTTCACATGGAAACGGAAATTGATCTCTCAACCATACCGGTTCACGATTACGGTGATATACAGGTTGAAGATGAGCCAGAAAAAGTGGTAAAGAGAGTGGAAGAATTCGTTTGCAGACTGTCTGGAAAAATTCCGGTAGCGATCGGAGGAGAGCATACCATATCTTGTGGTGTTGTAAGGGCTTTAAAAAAGAGAGATATTGCCGTTATCCTCCTAGATGCGCACCTAGACTTCAGGGATTCGTATGAAGGCATCAGATATAGTCACGCATGTGTAGCCAGAAGGATTGCGGAAGAGATTGGAATAGATAACCTTGTTATTCTTGGAGTGAGGTCTGCGGGAAAAGAAGAGTACATGGAGGCTAAGGAAAAAGGCTTATTCTTCGTGGATGCCTTTCGTATAAAGAAAGAGGGGGTAGAAAGGGTTATTCATCAGATAATGGAAAGATTTGGGGAAAAGGAACTTTACCTATCCCTTGACATGGATGTTCTCGATCCTTCCTTTGCTCCAGGCGTTAGTACTCCAGAGCCTTTTGGTTTAAGTTCGTCGGATGTTAAAAAATGCATAGAATCTCTCTCTCCATCAATAACTGGATTTGACGTCGTAGAAGTTTGTCCCAAGTATGACTATGGTATAACTTCCGTACTGGCAGCCAAGTTCATCAGGATAGCCATAGACAGGTCTTGGTCCAGCATAAAACCTTAAGTAACACTATTCTTTTTGCTCCTTCATGATCGAAAAAACTGGACTGATAGCCCTTATTTTGCTCATCATTGTAGTTGGATCGGTGGCGGGAACCTATATTTACCTAAAGTATATCCAAGTGCCTCCTCCTAAAGTTATCGAAGAGGGAGATTGTGCGGATGTGCACTTCATAGAGAGGCTTGCATCTAACTATACGATTGTCAACTCTTCCTACTCAGATGTAATAAACAGAACTGGAGGTGAACCCCTCAAAGTATTTGTAAGTCTTAACAAAACGGTACCTCCTCCAGAAAATTTCTCGTCATATTCTTCATCTCCTTTGGGAATGATAGTTGGTTTCATACCGGATTTGATAGGAATGAAAGAAGGTGAGGAGAAGGAAGTTATTTTACCCCCTGAAAAGGCTTATGGAATAAAACCAAAGAGAGGGGATGTCATAAACTTTACAGAGATAGTGGGAGAAAAAATAGCCGGGAAGAACATGGTTTTCAGAATAATAAAGATAAGGAGAAATACCACCATGCCCAAGGAGTATGTAGACCTCTATGGCAATAAGACAACTGATATCTACGTTTTGAGAGAGGACTGGCATCATATAGGAGAGACGCTGGCAGAAGAGCGTAATAAATATCCAGCGTGGAAAAATTGCTCTGTTGTTACCAAAGTAAATGAAACGACTCTATGGATCTACATTACCCCTCCGTATAGCATTGGGGAGAACTTTACTTGGATAGAGTTTGATGAGAAAAATTTAACAAGAATTGAGTATCCGAAAAATAAGAGTGCAATAGTAAACATCACAAACGAAACGATAACGGTTAGGGTAAATGCATCTATCAATGATACGATAAACGTTTCTAGCTTCAGCTTCTTTGGATTTGCAACAACGAAATCTTACAAAGTTGAAAACGTAACAGAAGATTACATAAATGCATCTTATACGGATCAGAGCGGAAACAAGACTTACAGGAAATTTAAAAGAACCTTTATCATAAAAAGAAATCAAACGATAAACATAACCTATTCTTATCCAGCAGAGGTTCTAGAGATGCTTCTAAGTGCTCTTAGACAGTACAATCCAAACTTTCATCTATCGCTCCACAAATACGCTGGAGAAACCTTGGTATTTGACATAAAAGTTGAGAAGGTTTACAAGACTTCCCGTAAAAGCTGATTCTTTATTTCTTTCTCAACCACCTCCAAGAATTCTTCTTCCTTTCCGATTGGTATAGTTGCTCCAGCTGCAATGTCATGTCCTCCTCCCACGCCACCAACCGCCTTCGCTCCCTTGCTTAAGGCTACGGAGAGGTTCAAACCTTTCTCTACAAGTCTCCTCGTTCCTCTCGCGGATACCTTAACCTTCCTATCCTCGGTTAATGCAAATCCTATCAGTGGAATATCTTGATCTACCTCTCCGCTGTTCAAGAGAATTCCAGCAACTATACCGACAATCGTATCTCTTATCCCCTCTCCAGCATGGAAGTACTGCAAGAAATCCCTTTTAATAATACCTTCTTCCCTTGCAAACTGCAGTCCTTCTAGCAGGCTTTGTCTGTGCTTCCTTAGCATAGATCTCGCTCTCTTGAGTGCTTCTTCTCTGTCACCGAGGCAAACTTTTAATCCTATTTCTGGTTCTCCATACCTTGCGGTTGCGTTGAGTAGGGTTGCAAATTCCTTTGCATCGTGCAATTCAGTGCCCTCTTCTTCCTTGCTAAGTAGATAAACTTCCCCTATAACTCTCCTTGCAAATGCACTACCAAAACCTTTTCTGATCAAAATCTTCACGATCTCAGACAATATCTTTCTTTTTTCCTCTTCCCTCAAATCTATCCACCTCCTCCACAGATCGTTTTCCCTTAAACGAATTTCATGCTCAACAAGAAAAGCTATGCATGCATCCTCATTTCCCGTCAATCCAGGTATTAAAGGATCTGTAGCATACTGAAGTAGCTTAAAAATTGGCCTGGTCTCTCTCCCAAAGTAGCGCGTATCAATTTTGCATTCTAAAACCCCCACCCTAACGCCATCTTTGAGTATTTGCCTATTGGTTCCCACCAGTTTACAATATCTATAATCTTGGAGATCCCCGCATGCGCCAACGATAGCGAGGGCAGAAAGATCAACATTTTTCTTATCAAGAGCTCTTGCAACTAAGTAAGTGGTTCCCGCTCCGCTTGTGTCGATACTTCCATCAAGCCCAAATAAATGAGGATTCAAAATAAAGTCATAGAACTTGATATTAAAACGGTGATGATCTGTAACTATCCTGTTCATTTTTCCCTCTACATTACTTCCTAGATCGGTAAACCAAACAAGCTCTGGATTGGCATCGAGGATTTCCTTTAGTACATCATCATCTATCTGTTTCACGAATTTAATGGAGTATTCTTTCCCTAACCTGTCCAGGGCAGCCGAAGCTATGGCTCCGGCGGTGACTCCATCCGCATCTATATGAGTCACTACAAGAATTTCATCATGTTTCGATATAATGGATGCTAGATGTTTTGCCCTCTCAATCAAAGTGCATCCCACCCAATCACAATTATCGCCCCTTTTAACTTTTCGCTCCCGAAAACTATTTAAAGAATTTCCCGTTGCAGAGCTAGAAAGAAGGCATCGCCTTCTTTTTGGAGGTGAACAAATGAGAAAAGAGCTGGGAAAAGGGCACGGCCTGCTGGAAGGTAAGGAAAATCTGGCGGGTCAGAAGAGGATTCCCTGGATAGAATCCAGGGTCTAATCCTCATCAACCCCAAATAGTTTACATTTCCTGTCAACTTCTTCTTGTATTTTATCGATAATATCCTGCCTCTTTACCGGCTTAAAAAGATGTCTAAACCTACCCTGCAATTTCAAATACTCCTCCACCGGTTTTCTATCCTTTATCTTCTTCGTTACGATGGGTTTCAAAGGATCTTCATTTGTTATCTCATAGAGCACGAAAACCCCCGTCTCTACCGCGAGCCTTGCTACTTCAACTGTTTTCTCCGTTCCAAATCTCCATCCAGTTGGACATGGAGCAAGAATATGCAAGAAGCTCGGTCCCTCCACTTCAAGAGCCTTTTTAACCTTCCTCTTGAGATCTGCGGGAAAAGCTATACTTGCGGTTGCAACATACGGTATATCGTGAGCTGCCGCTATTAAAGCTATTGGCTTTTTCTTCCTCATTTCTCCAGGTATAACTTTACCAGCGGGAGAAGTCGTTGTTGCTGCTCCAAATGGTGTAGAAGAAGATCTCTGTATACCCGTATTCATATAAGCTTCGTTATCATAGCATACGTAAAGGACATCATGTCCCCTTTCCAGCATTCCAGAAAGAGCTTGCAAGCCTATATCAAATGTACCTCCATCTCCAGCAAAAGCTATGACGTTTGGTTTCTTATCCTTTGGTATAGTTCCCTTCGCCCTTAACGCCTTATAAGCAGCCTCTATACCGCTCGCAACGGCTGCAGCATTTTCAAAGGCAACATGTATCCAAGGAACTCTCCATGCAGTTTGTGGATATGGAGTTGTTGTAACTTCTAAGCAACCCGTTGCGTTGACGCATATTGTATTTGGACCCGCAGCCTCAAGAACTTGCCTCACCGCAATCGCAGCCCCACAGCCAGCGCATGCCCTGTGACCTGAAGCTAGAAGAGAAGTTGCCTCACTCATATTATACCAGCTCCTTTTTAACGCCTATCCATACAGGTCTCTCTATCCTCTCTCCCTCGATCAATTTTTCACATGCCTTTACTATTTCTTCCAGATCATTAAAAGTAATATCTCTCCCTCCCAATCCCAAGATGAAGTCTATGAGCAGAGGTCTCTTTTCTTCATTTATTAGAATTCCAGCGAGATCTGCATAGATCGCACCACCATAACCTAGGGAAATGTTCCTCTCTAGGGTTGCAACTACCCTCGCGTTTTTAATAAGTGGGATCAATTCTTTGGATGGAAATGGTCTTAAAACGGTTAGCTTCACCATCCCTATCTTTTTACCTCCTTTCCTCATCTTATCAATGAATTCCTTTGTCGTCCCGCTCACGGAACCCAAGGTTATAAGGATTATCTCCGCATCCTCAATCATATAGGGGCTCACTTTACTGTACTTCCTCCCAAACCTCCTCTCGAAATCTACAAAAACCTCGTCTATTACCTTCTCTGCATTCTTCATCGCAAGATGTTGCGCATACCTCATTTCTTGGTAATACTCTGGTACTCCGAAAGGTCCAAGCGTCATCGGCTCATCTGGATCCAGCTTGACATGGGTTGGTTTATAAGGTGGGAGGAATGCATCAACTTCCTCTTGGCTTGGAATATCAACCGGTTCGAAGGTATGGGTGCATATGAAGGCATCTATGCATGTCATTGCAGGCAGTAAAACTCTGGGATCCTCTGCTATCCTGAAGGACATGAGCATGAGATCTAAAGCTTCCTGATTATTCTCTCCATAAAACTGTATCCATCCGGTATCTCTAGCCGATATCGAATCCTGATGATCACACCATATATTTATTGGCGCTGAGAGAGCTCTGTTGGCATTGTACAGAACTATTGGCAATCTCATTCCACTAGCTATAAAAAGCATCTCGTGCATTAATTCTAGACCTTGGGAGGAAGTCGCAGTGCATGCTCTTGCTCCAGCTGCGCTTGCTCCAATGCAAGCTGACATCGCAGAGTGTTCGGATTCTACCGGAATAAACTGGGTATGGGGTAATTCTCCATTGGCCACGTATTCCGCTATCTTTTCAGGGAAATCCGTCGATGGAGTTATAGGATAAGCAGCTACTACATCTGGCTTTGCCAGCTTAGCTGCAATTGCAGCAGCCTCATTACCTTTAACTATTCGCATCATGTTACTTCTCCTCGAATATCATTTCTATCGCATTTTTTGGACACTCGTTTGCACATATTCCGCATCCCTTGCAGTAATCATAATCGATAATCGGAGGTTTTCCTTTTTCCGTCTTTTCGATTGCCGCATCTGGGCAGAAGCCGACGCATATCCAACAGCTTATACATTTTTCAGCATCTATAACTGGCTTGAAGGTTCTCCATCCTCCAGTTTTGTACGCAATGCTAGATCCCGGCTCCTTTATTGCTCCACCCGGCTCTATCTTCATTTACACACCTCCGTTTTTTCGTAGGCTTCCCTTGCAGCCTCAACGTTCTCTGCTCCCTTAACGGGGGCGTTCTCTTTGATTGCCTCCAAGATCTTTTCTATTGGTACGTAGCCTTCCTTTTCTAAAATCTCCATGGCTCTTGCATACGCTCCTAAAATGGAAGTATTTACTATTGGAGAGGTCTTTGTTCCCAATCCATGACTTATCGCTATGGAAGTTGCATCAACTATTGCAGTTTGATATGAGAATTTCAGCTCGTCTATTTTTTTCCTAGAGTTTATAATGATCACTCCATCCTTTTTGAGACCCTTGGTCACATCTATGACTTCCAATAGAGAGGGGTCTAAAACCACTACCGCATCTGGCTCATAAACCTGCATCTTTATTCTTATCTGCCTGTTATCCATTCTGGTGAAAGCCATGACAGGCGCTCCTCTTCTCTCGACGCCAAAAAAGGGAAATGATTGGGTGTACTTTCCCGCCTTGAAGGCTGCTATTGCCAGAATGTTTGCCGCTGTTACTGCCCCCTGCCCTCCTCTTCCATGGAAACGCACTTCATACATGCTAGCATCTCCCTGAAGACAGAACAGTATATAGAA
>JAGHAD010000098.1 GCA_021161685.1 Thermoplasmata archaeon
TTATTATACTTACCAAGTCTCTCAAACTCCTCTAATCTTCTTTTAATCGTATCGATTAGTTCAGAATATCTAAGACTACTGACGTACATGTTCTTTTAACTCCCTTCGAGTTTTCAATTCCTCCATGAATATTTGAAAGTTCTTCAACACTCTTAACAACTATGCCGAGTCTACCGCCTTGTAATTTGTTATAGCTCTGTATCCCAATTATTATTCCTAAGCTTTCAGGTTTTTGAATCCTCTTCCTAATTGCGATTTCCGTACCATTCAAGCTTCAGCCATATGCGTCTTCGGCATTCTCGCATTATTTAAAAGTATGAACTATCCAAGGAATTATTCTGTTACCGGAAAGTGCCATTAATCCATGTAATACTCTGGTGGATACGGTTCTGGAGATAGACCTTTCCTTTCCCTTATTCGTTTAATGACTTCTCGCTGCAATTCTCTTGGCAAAGGTTCAAAGCCAGTATTTTCAGTACTCCAAAGTACCCTTCCACCGGTTGCTGACCTTATTGCAGATGCAAATCCAAACATCTCCGCCACTGGAGCTTTGGCTTCTACGGTTACCATGTCTCCCTCTGTTTTCATGTCAAGTATAACCGCTCTCCTTTGATTCAGCTCTCTAGATACGTTCCCAAGAACATCTTGGGGTATGCTTATGAAAACCTTCTGCATCGGTTCTAACAAGATAGGATCAGAACTCATCATAGCTCCATTTATAGCCTTCTTAACCGCAGGTATTACTTGTGCAGGACCTCTATGAATTGCATCTTCATGCAATTTTGCATCAACCAGTTTAACTAGAACTCCTTGGCAAGGCTCATTCGCTATTGGCCCTTTCTTCATGACTTCATCAAAACCTTCGGCTATTAGCTCTCTTGTTTCAAACAGGTGCTGTATACCCTTGGTAACGTCTGTTAATATGTTCAATCCAGTTATTTTAAAAACGCCCTTTGCTTCTTCTTTATCCATTCCGAGCTGTTGCAACTTTGAGGCTATTTCCTTCCTGTGCTTTTTCGGATCGGTCGGTATCTCGTTATTGTAAAGAGCCTTGACAATGCTATCTGGAAGGGGCTCTACTACGAAGTAAAACCTGTTGTGCCTGTTTGGAGACTTCCCTTCAAAAGGTCTGGGTGTTTTCTTTGCCACCGATTCCCTATAAACTACTATTGGTTCAGATGTTACGATATCAACTCCATACTCGTTCTTTATTTTGTATTCGGTTACCTCCAGATGGAGCTCTCCCATTCCAGACATGAGGTGTTCTCCGGTTTCTTGATTTATCGTAACCTCTATGCTCGGATCAGCCTTTGAGATATTTCTCAGTACCTCAACCAGCTTTGGCAGATCCCTTGGATGCTTCGCTTCCACAGCAACGGTAACGACGGGTTCAGATACGTGAACCATCCTTTCAAAAGGTTCCATCCCTTCTACAGTGGTAACCGTACTTCCAGCTATTGCATCCCTAATTCCAATTACAGCAGCGACGTTACCGGCTGTTACAAAATCTACCGGTATTCGATCCGCACCAACCATCAAGCTGACCTGCTGAACCCTGTTTTTCTTTGGCATCCCAACCACAGTTACTTCCTGCCCCTTCTCTATCTTACCACTAAAAACTCTGCCAACCGCAACCTCTCCAGCGTGGGGATCTATGATTATTTTTGTTACCATGAAGGAAAGTGGTGCATCTGGATCGCAGTTTATCATTCCTTTACCAATGGAGCTTTCCAAATCCCCTCTCCATATGTGAGGTATCCTGTACTTCTGAGCTTCTTTTGGGGATGGAAGGTGATCAACGACCATATCCAATATGATCTCGTGAATGGGTGCTTTCTTGGCCAAGGTCTTTTGATCCCCTTTGTTGCAGTATTCATATATGTCCTTGAATGTTATCCCTGTCTTCTTCATGTATGGAACCGATATCGCCCAGTTGTAATAGGCTGAGCCAAAAGCTACGGATCCATCCTCTACCTTGACCGTCCATTTTCCCTTGAACTCCTCCGGTGCCATCTTGTTTATCAATCTATTGACCTCTGTTATGATCTTGATGAACCTCTGCTGCATCTCCTCAGGCGTTACCTTGAGCTCGTTTATCAACCTGTCAACCTTGTTTATGAATAGAACTGGCTTCACCTTCTCTCTCAATGCCTGCCTTATAACTGTTTCAGTTTGGGGCATCACACCCTCGACGGCACAAACTACGATAATGCAACCATCGACCGCTCTCATCGCTCTCGTTACGTCTCCTCCAAAATCGACATGTCCAGGGGTATCCAGGAGATTTATCAGGTATTCCTCCCCTTCAAATGTATGAACCATCGAAGCTGCAGCGGTTTGGATGGTTATTCCTCTCGCCTGCTCCTGCTCATCGTAATCCAAAACGAGTTGTTTTCCAGCTAGCTCCTCGCTCATCATTCCGCAACCAGCTAGCAAGTTATCTGATAGCGTTGTTTTTCCATGATCTATGTGTGCAGCTATCCCAATGTTTCTTATGTTATCTATCTTGAACATTAGCTTCTTTGCCTTTGCAATATTCTCTTCTTTCCTTCCCATTTCAACCACCTAAAATCAACGTGCAGATTTCGCAACCCTCTCTATCTCTTCCTTCTGAGAAATTGCGTAAGAGGAGCTGTCATTGTTTGCCGCTTTTATGATTTCCTCCGCCAGTCTCTTATCCATGCCACCTTTTCCCACCTTTCCCTTTGACACAGCACCTAAGCAGATATTGCGCAGGGCGATATCAAGCCTTCTTTGAGGAGATATGTCAACTGCTTTTGGTACAGAAATCCCTCCAAAGTGTAACCTAGTGACCTCTTCTTTTGGTGCAGCGTTTTGTATAGCATCTATCAAAACTTGGATCGGGTTCTTCTTTGTTTTTTTAGCTATGATATCAAAAGCAGATTCAACCACTTTGTATGCTTTCATTTTTTTGCCAGTATAATGCTCTGTTCGCATCACGTTGTTTATCAAACGCTCAACAATGAATATCTTAGATTTACCAAAAGGCTTGTTTGCGTGAGGTGCACCTAAAAATAGTTTTGGTTCTAGGCAGATATATCTAGCTAAACCCCTATCCTCTATTTTGATGTTATCCGTGCTGTACTTCTTGAGTAAAGGGAATGAAAGAGGTAATGGATTGTAATCTCCTTTCTCTGCCATGCTCACCTCCTCATTGGTTTTTCGATCTTACCCTTTATAAGCTCCTGAAGAGAAACTCCATTGACCTTTATAACTTTATACCTAACTCCTGGAATGTCACCATAGGATCTTCCCATCCTCCCTCCAATTCCTTCAATTATGACTTCATCGTGCTCATCTATGAAGTTAATGGCTCCATCTCCAGGAGCAAAAGCTGTAACCTGTCTTCCATTTTTTATCAACTGCACCTTAACACATTTCCTTATAGCTGAGTTTGGCTGTTTCGCTTCTATACCTACTTTCTCTATGACTATACCTCTGGCTTGTGGTGCCCCTCCAAGTGGGTCTGCTTTTTCCTTCAGGCGAAGGACCCTTCTCTTGTAATATCTGTCACTCCACCTGCGCTTTTTCCTGTCTTCCTTGATCTTTCTTCCAGCATACAATCCTCTTGCCATTTTATCCCTCTTCCTGAAGCAAATCCGAATTAAATTTTCCGATATATTAATTTATCCTAACCATTTGTTTTTCCATAGTCTATATGATCACCTTAAAGGTAAACACATCAACGACTTTTTCAAGGCATGATTTATAATTGACATTGTATATATAACTTTCTAACGATCAAAAAACTCAGCTATTCCCAACTCTTCGAGTTTTTCTCTTGGGATTTTTCCATCTTCCTCCCATCCTCTTGCCTTAAAATAATCTAGGAGCATCTCTTTTTCTTCTTGTTCTGATACAAAACTACCTTTTGATGCACCTTCAGGTATGGGGATTCTCATCTTTGGAGGAAGTTTTGCATCTTTCTTTTTCCATCCGCATTTAACATTAAATAGATGTTTCAAATTACAGATTCTTTCTCCTATTTTCAGTAGATCATTTTCCGTGTATCTCTCTCCAATAACCGCTTCCAGTATATCTGAGAAACCATCAATAAGGAATAAACTTCTGGAGAACTTGCAAGCCCCAAGGCAGTCATAGACAGCCATAAAGTTTTCCATGTCTGCAATTTCTTTGCCCTTATTCTTTGAGCTAAGCCTGTCAACTCCTTCATACTTCCAGAATTTTCCGGTCAGCTCTAGGGCATATGCTCCAGATCTCAAGTGGCAAGCCCCTCTTGGAGAGGTCATGAAGGCTAAAGCCATTCCCTTGATTCCCCTAACATCATAAGCTGGTGGTTCCATGCCCCTTACATGAACTGCATATCTCTCAGCCCCCTTTCCTATAATTTCTGCAGCCCTCTTTACGCCTTCAGCTAAAATATCGCCTATACCCTCTCTTTTTGCGATCATTTCAACGAGCTTTACGACAGCTTCTGAATTTCCAAATTTGAGTTCGATTCCTCCAGTATCCTTCTTGGTCAGTATTCCGTTCTCATAAAGATCCATCGCAAAACCAATACAACCACCAGTGGAGATGGTATCCAATCCATATAGATCACAAAGCTCGTTTGCCTTTGCAACGGCTTCTATACTTGGATTTCCACAGTTTCCGCCTAGAGCAAAGAGAGTTTCATATTCAACTCCATCCAGCTTTGTACCCTTGTACTTCCCTCCCTTTATAACAAATGCCTTTCCACACGGCTTTACGCACTGTATACAAGCTAGATTCTTCATCGAATACCTCGGAACCCAGTAGTATGGATCTATCTCCTTCCTCTCCTTAAAAACGCCCTCCCTCCAGTTCCTAGTTGGGAATGTCCCTCTTTCTCTGTTCATCCACTCCAGAAATTCTCCAGTTCCATATAGCGTATCATCCCTGTACGCTTGGCTCTCTACCAATTTCTTGTACCATTCCATTGTAAGCCTTAGAACTTCCTCGGGATCTGCAACCTCTATATCCTTTGTTCCCCTAACAGCTATTGCTTTGAGTCTTTTAGATCCCATCACTGCTCCAAGACCACCTCTCCCAGCTTGGCGGTCATCGCAGTCTATAATTGCATATCTGACGAGATTCTCCCCTCCCAATCCAATGCATGCTATAGAAAAATCTTTCCCTTCTTCCTTTTTCAGTATATCCGCCGTCTCCCTGGTTGATTTACCCCATAGATGTTCTGCTGATTTTATTTCAGGGCTACCATCGTCTATCAGTAAATAAGAAGGTTCTCTGCTTTTTCCCCTAATAATGAGAGCATCGTATCCAGCCTGCTTCAATGCTAAACCAAAACTACCTCCAAATACTCCCTCTCCCCATCCTTCGGTTAGTGGAGATTTGGCAAAGAAAACTGTTTTTCCACACGTTGGTATAGAGCTTCCAACCAATAAACCTGGAGCGACGATTAAGACATTGGAAGGACCAAAGGGATCTTCTTTTCCATCGAGTAATTTGTTCATGTAATACGCTCCCAGCCCGTCTCCAGCTAGGAATTTACGATAAATTTCCCTCTCTATCTTTTCCTCCTTAGTTTTTTTATTGGAGAGATCGACGAAGAGAACCTTTCCCATTACGCTCATTCAACCACCTCTAAAGCTTTCTGGGAACAAACTTCAACGCATTTTGGATTACCATCTTCCATGCACAAATCGCACTTGTATGCCTTCCCATCGAAAAGCCAAACAGCTTGATTTGGGCAAGCTCTGGTGCATGCGCCACAGCCAGTGCATGTATTATGATCTATGAAAACTATCCCATTCTCCTTTTTAATAGCACCAAATTTGCATGCTTCCATACATTCAAAATTGCAATTTACTCCATGGTTGCATATGTATTGAAAATGCTCAACTACACCTTTTCTCTCTATCCTTATGCCCGCCCTATAAGGGTTAACAACCTTCCAGTGAAACAAAGAGCAAACTTGCTCGCACTCCCTGCAACCTGTACACCTTTCTGGATATATTTTAATGTACTTCGCCATACAACCACCTATGCAAGAACTACAACGAGCCAAAGAAGAGCACTTATGGCTAAAGTTGCAGGATAGTAAAGGCTGCTCCTTATCCTCGAGATATCAACCCTTGTAAGAATGCTTGCAACAGGAAGAACAACACTGCCCAGCAATGCTGGTATCAAAGCTCTCGATAGAGTCTGTGGCAGAAAGGCTAAGAGGTTTTCTACATAAAATCTAGAAGTTGCAACCAATGGTGTCAACACCTGAGTAACTACACATCCAACTACAAAGCATGTGTATGCAGTTGTTATTCCCGCACTTGCAGAGATATGCGGTTTTCTTATGATATCGTTAGACAATCTCAACCAGATCAACTCAAAAACTACTGCCTCTGCAAATATGGCTATGGATGCACACAGTATACAAGCTCCGAAAGGATTAAAAGCACGCATGAACGCAGCGATAGTTCCCATTCCAAGTTGCATACCGGGCTGTCGGTACAATATTCTGCTTGCGCCCATCAAGCCAACTGCGAATATACCCGTCAATATGGCTCCAGCTGGAAGGTTTGCCGATCTTAAATAATCTCCAACGATGCATTCAGAGAAACCCCAGATAGAGCCAAAGAGTAAAATCCCAGTTGCAACCCTTATTATCTTATTCATTCAACCACCTCTATTTTTACGACATCCTTAACCCAGTACTGCTTTGGTAGGTGAGAAAAAACAACTTTTCTGTTTTTTAGCAGGATACCCTTTTCAAGATCCTTCCATTCAACTGTCTTTTGATATCCATCTGCCCCAACAAATGTGTACTTCTTATCTTTGTAGTTTGGAATACCTATTTTCTTAATGAAATCATCAATGGCAATTCCAGAAAAGTTTCCATCGCTTAGCTTTAAAGTTCTATGCTCTGCTATGAAGAAAATTTGATCGATGGTGTAAGCTTTTCCGTTTACCTCTATCTTGTCGGTTTTTGCCTCTGTAGAATGCACATATATCGTTGATCCAATTCCAACCAGAAGAACGAGCACAGCTCCAAGCAATAACAGCTTTTCCTTTTTCATCCATAGGCTGATTACAGAAACTTTATTTAAAAATTGTGAAATCCATAGCACATGCTCAGATGCTTCATAGCGATCGATGTTGAAAAAACAGATAAAATAGAGAAATTTTGGAAGGAGATAAACGAAGCTGGTGCAGACCTGAAAATGGTGGAGATGGAAAACCTCCACATTACCTTGAAATTCTTGGGAAGTACTGATGAAAAGAAGATCGACGAGATAGAGAGTGTTATGAGAAGATCTACGGAAGGGATGCAACCTTTCGTTGTGAAATTGAAGGGGGTTGGCTTCTTTCATAATGAGAGGAAGATAAGGGTTATATGGATCGGTATAGAAGATGAAGGGAAGTTGGTAAAGATAGCTAAGGATATGGAGGAAGGGTTGGCGAGAATCGGTTTTTCTAGAGAGGAAAAAGAATTTTCGCCACATCTCACCATAGCGAGGGTAAAGAGCCAGAAAAGAAAAGAAGAGCTGCTAAGGATAATTGATAAGTACAGGCGTTTCGAGTTTGGAGAAATCGAAGTCAGCAACATAAGGTTGAAGAAAAGCGAGTTAACTCCAAAAGGTCCAATTTACACCACGTTGAGGGAAGTAAAATTGGGGTGAAAAAAATAGGGTTGATATTAACCTTGGGAATTAGTAGTTTCATGCTCTTCTCGCTTACTCTCTTAGCCTTCATTCCAAAGAGTAAAGGAGGGAAATTACTTAGAAGAATTATCGAGCAAAAGAAATACATCATTTTAATCTTTCTTGTCGCTGCAGCCCATCTCATAGAGGTAAATTTCTTGGATAAGCCCGCTACGCAGTTCGTTGGAGTAGATTTTTCGGGTGCTTTTGATTCGGTTGAGAGAAACTTGATATCTCTATTTGTTGGCTGTCGCACTTACATTCTAACCCTGTTTTTCGTTTTCATCTATATCATCGTTTATCCTTTTCTCCTCTGTTTTTCCCCTCTACTTTTCCTGGTGAGCAATGAGAGGAGGGCGATGGAGGCATTTTCGTATGGGACAGCTATTACCTATGCTCTTGCTCTACCTTTCTACTTGTTCTTTCCAGTGACGAATGTCTATACCTACTATTCGATTTCTTCTCCACTCAAAGTTGCCATACCACCCATAGAGAAGTTCTTCTACCTTACAACTACAAGGAACAATTGCTTTCCATCGCTGCACGTTGCGATGGCTTTGCTCATAGCAAGGTCGGCAAGCTTTACTAGAAACGAAAAGTATAAGATTGTAACTTATTCCTGCTCGATAGCAGTAGTAGCTTCCGTCCTTTTCCTTACCATTCACTGGTTAACGGATGTTCTGGGGGGATTGGCTGTCTTTTCCTTGGTTTCTTGCATAATCAACGGGAAGAACCAGAACGACATAGAGAAAGTGGTTCTGAAAAAAATAACCCCTTCATTGATTGATAGAGCAATGGTTGGCATGGTGGTTAAGGTTTTAATGAAGAAAGTAAAGCAAGAGTGTAAAAGGTTGAAGATTTTTGTAAAACCAAAGCTAGTTGGCTCTGTTGCAAAAGGTACATACTTAAAGGATGCTGTCGATATAGACATTTTCCTCCTCTTCCCGAAAAATACCAGCAGAAGGGAGCTGGAAGAAAAGGGTCTCCTGGTGGGCAGAAGGGTATTAGAAAACGCAGAGGAGAGGTATGCAGAACATCCCTATACAAGGGGAAGATTCATGGGATACGATGTTGAGATAGTACCATGCTATGAGGTTAGAGATGCAAGAGAAAAAATATCTGCAGTTGATAGAACCCCCTTTCACACAGATTATGTCGTTAAAAAACTTCCAAGAAAGAAAAGAAAGGAGGTGAGATTGCTCAAACAGTTTTTAAAAGGAATTGGCTGTTATGGAGCAGAAGCAGAGGTTCAAGGCTTCTCGGGCTACTTGTGTGAGCTTCTCGTGATAAAGTACGGTTCTTTCAGAAAGGTTCTAGAGGCGGCGAGTAAATGGAATGTTGGTGAAACCATAAAACTAGAAGAAGTTGAGAGTCAAAGTTTTTCAGATCCTCTAGTTGTAATAGATCCGGTCGATCCAAACAGGAACGTAGCCTCAGCTCTTTCCAAGGAGAAGTTTGATCTTTTTGTTAGAGCAAGCAGGGAATATCTTAGGAGACCGAGTCTAAACTTCTTCTTCCCAAGAGAGGTAAAATTGATTCCGCTTGACGAGATAAGGGAAAAGTTAGACGATAACTTCGTTGGCATAAAGCTTGAGAAGCCGGATATTGTTCCCGATAACCTGTATCCTCAGATAAGGAAATCGATAAGGAGAATAAAGGGGGCGTGCGAAGAAGCTGATTTTGAGATACTAGAAAGCAAATTTGCGGTTACTGAAAATGCCATTTATCTCATATTTAAGCCGAAAAAGAAAACACTTTCTCCCACTATTATTCACAGAGGTCCTCCTGAAAAAGAGGAAGAGCATGCAGAGAGGTTTCTGAAGAAATGGAAAGGAAATGAAAGGACGGTGAAAGGACCTTACAAAGTTGATGGCAGGTGGTTTGTAGAAGTTAAAAGAAAATTTTTGAGGATAGAGGATTTCTTGAAAGAGAGGTTGAAGGAAATAAGCGTCGGCAAGGATATTCAGAAGGTGATAGAAAAGGGAAACTACGAGATCCTTGATAAAGAAGGATTAATAAACGATGATCTTCATAAATTTTGGACGGAATATCTAAATGGGAGGATGCCCTGGGAAAGGTAGATACAAATGAAGCTAATAGGAATCTATACCAAAAATTTCCTACTTTACCATGACCTAATAAAAGCTCTAAAAGCAAGGGAAGTAGGTTATGAGGTTATCTCAGATCCAAGAAAAATACCAAATAGGATAGGAGTTATAATTACGAGTTCTTTAGAGAAAGAAAAGTTTAAGGGCAAAAGGTTGGTGATTGCTGATTACTGTAAAGATGCTCTAAATGCGGTTGATAGAGCAATACAAGTTCTAAACGAGGGAGGGAGAAGCAAAGAGATATTTATAGGGATAGATCCGGGTGAATATCCCGAGATAGCACCTTTGTATGGAGAAAGGGTCCCTCAAACATGGGGCGTAAGTGCGATACATCGCACTATACCCCAATTAACACACCCCCCCCGAA
>JAGHAD010000153.1 GCA_021161685.1 Thermoplasmata archaeon
GAGCTTTACTGTATCCAAGATTGTGCAGCAGCCATAGAACACATTCTCCTCCTTGCTCTAGATTACAGCCTCTCGACATGCTGGGTTGGTGCGTTTGACGAGAAAAGGGTATCTGAACTGCTTGAGTTGCCTTCTCATGTGAGACCAACAGCCATAATCGCTATTGGATACCCCGCCGAGGAGCCAAAGCCAACACCAAGGTACAGGATAGAAAAATTGATTCATTTTAACAAGTGGTAAAAACCGAGATCCATTTCCCATGCTGTAATCGGAAAGTATAAAAAAGTATATACACCACTATTTCATTCAGGGTAAAAGCATTAGATACAGAGGTGTTCGCATGCAGCCTGCAAATATTGCATATGATAGAACAATAACTGTATTCTCCCCAGATGGTAGACTCTTCCAAGTCGAATATGCAAGGGAAGCCGTCAGAAGGGGAACGACAACGGTAGGTATAAAATACAAAGATGGAGTCATCCTGATAGTAGATAAAAGAATAACGTCTCGCCTCATTGAACCTAGGTCAATCGAAAAAATCTTCCAGATAGATGATCATATCGGCTGTGCTACTTCGGGCTTGGTGGCAGATGCAAGGATACTGGTGGAGAGGGCAAGGATAGATGCTCAAATAAACGAAATAACGTACAACAGGAAAATAGATGTAAAGACCTTGGTAAGAAAACTTTGCGATTTCAAGCAAACCTATACCCAATATGGAGGTGTCAGACCGTTCGGTACAGCACTGTTGATAGCGGGATTTGACGATACTGGTCCAAGACTATTTTCAACCGATCCATCCGGTGCTATGATAGAGTACAAGGCTACAAGTGAGGGTGCTGGAAGAAACAAAGCAATAGCTTACTTAGAAAAGAATTACAGAGATGGTATGGATTTTGAAGAAGCGGTGATTCTTGGTATAAGGGCTTTAAACGAGGGAGTTGAATCGAAACTAAACCCCAATGCGGTAGAGATAGGTGTTGTGGATTCAACTAGGAAATTTAGAAAACTATCTCATGAAGAAACAAAAGCTTATATAAAGAAGGCTTTGGGGGGAATATGATAGATGGTAAGTCTTGAGGAAGCTGTTATTGCAAGACTTACCATAGGGGAAGATCACTTTGAGATATTAATAGATCCGAAGGCAGCCTCAGATATCATAGATGGAAAGGAAGTCGATATACTTTCGAGCTTAGCAATAGATCAGGTTTTCAAGGATGCGAGAAAAGGAGAAAGAGCGTCCGAGGAATCCATAAGGAAATGTTTTGGTACAACCGATATACGGGAGGTTGCAAAACAGATAGTCATTAAAGGAAACATCCAGCTGACAACTGAGCAAAGGAGAGAGATGCAGAAAAGAAAGTTCAACCAGATAGTGGAGATCATTGCAAAGAATGCCATGAATCCGCAAACAAAAATGCCTCATCCAAGGCAAAGGATAGAACTAGCCATGAAGGAGGCAGGAGTTCATATCGATCCATTCAAGCCAGTTGATGAACAGGTAAAAGAAGTGGTGGCAAAGCTAAGACCGATACTGCCAATATCGATGGAGCAGGTCAAGGTTCAGATAAAAATACCCGCGAGGTTCATCGGAAAAGCGTATGGGGTAGTGAGGAGCTATGGAACCCTACTAAAGGAAGAGTGGCTTCAAGACGGATCGTGGTCGGGAATAGTACAGCTTCCCGCAGGCTTGCAGGCTCAGTTTTATGAAAAGCTAAACGACCTAACCAAAGGAAATGTAGAGACAAAGCTTTTATAATTGTTAACCTTAAGGATTTATATCCATGAAAAAAGATGTTAGAGAAGTTGTGTTTCCTAGTCAGTTGTTAGGTGAGGCCAAGAGATTTAGAGCTGGGGCTGGAACATTTGTTGAGAATGGTAAGATATACGCAGAGAGGCTCGGGATATTGAACATTAAAGATAAAGTGATCTCGGTTATCCCTCTCAAAGGTAACTACGAACCAAAGGCTGGAGATATTGTTATTGGTATTGTGGTTGACGTATCCATTTCATCTTGGCTTGTTGATGTAAATGCGATCTACCCTGCTCTACTTCATGTGAATGAGGTTCCTTGGCATGTTGAACTTGGAGACACTGCAAGATATCTTGATTATGGAGACATCGTTATGGCAAGGATACTCTATTCAAACGGACCCGATAAGGTTGCATTAACGCTTAAAGACAGGGGGTTACACAAAATAAATGGAGGAACTATCATAGATATTGAACCGACAAAAGTACCAAGGGTTATAGGTAAAAACGGTTCCATGATATCAATGCTCAAGAGATATACAAATTGCAGGATCTATGTTGGGAAAAATGGAAGGATATGGGTCGACGGGGAGGTCGATGGTATTCGGAAAATAGAAAAAGCGGTCAGGTTAATAGAGAGAGATGCTCACACCTATGGATTAACAAAAAGGGTTTTAGATCTACTGAAAACCTAAGGGGTCGATGTTATGGAAGAAAAAATAAAACTGATAGATGAAGAAGGTAGAAGAATAGATGGAAGGAGATTCGATGAGTTGAGACCGATTAAAATAGAGGCTGGCCCACTGTATAGGGCAGATGGATCCTGTTACATCGAATGGGGAAACAACAAAATACTTGCAGCGGTTTATGGGCCAAGAGAAGCTCTTCCAAGACATATCCAGCATCCATTCAGAGCTCTGGTAAATGCAAGGTACAACATGGCTTCCTTTAGTGTGGAGGAAAGGAAAAAACCGGGACCAGATAGGAGAAGTACGGAAATATCAAAGGTTATATCCGAAGCTCTAGAAAGCGTTATCCTCATAGATCAATTTCCCAGAGCAACCATTGACGTGAATATAGAGGTACTCGATGCTGATGCCGGAACGAGGTGCGCTGGTTTAACCGCTGCTGCGGTTGCACTTGCCGATGCTGGTGTGCCAATGAAAGACTTGCCAGTTGCGTGCTCAGCTGGTAAAGTGGATGGTCAGGTCGTTCTGGATCTCTGTAAGGAAGAGGACAATTATGGAGAGGCTGACTTACCAATTGCCATAGCGCCAAGAACTAATGAAATTATCCTAATGCAGATGGATGGTCACATGAGTTATGAAGAATTTGAAAAGGCACTAGATCTCGCCATAAAAGGCTGTCATGAAATAGCAAAATTGCAGAGAAGGGCACTGCTGAAAAAGTATGGAGTGATAGGAGAGGAGGAAGAATGAGTAACGATATTATTCTTTCCACTATAAAAAGGGATTACATTTACAGGTTAGCTGAGCAGAACAAAAGGGTGGATGGGAGAGACTTTAACGAGTACAGGAAGATAAGCATAGAAACAAACCTGATAAGAAAAGCTGAAGGATCTGCAAGGGTTAAGTTGGGGAATACACAGGTCTTGGTTGGTGTTAAGTTGGAAGTTGGAGAACCATATCCAGATTCTCCAGATAAAGGCGTTCTCACAACATCCGCAGAGCTCATACCTCTAGCTTCTCCAGATTTTGAAGCTGGCCCCCCAGATAAGGATGCAATTGAGCTGGCTAGAGTAGTTGATAGAGGAATTAGGGAATCCAACGTCATTGATCTAGAAAAGCTTTGTATAGAACCCGGAGAAAAGGTGTGGATAGTGTTCGTTGACATACATGTTCTTGATTACGATGGAAACTTGTTTGATGCTTCCTCATGGGCTTCTCTAGCAGCACTTTACACTGCAACTGTACCTGCAGAGAGGTTTGGGCTAGGCGAGAACTTTCCTCTGCCAGTAAACTACGAAATGCCGGTATCATGCACATTTGCAAAGTTCAACAAAGCCATAGTGCTTGATCCTTGTCTAGAAGAAGAGCTCATAGCTGAAGCTAGGTTAACCGTAACTACGGATAAGAATGGAGATATAAGGGCAATGCAGAAAGGTCTGGGAGGAAGCTTTACCATAGATGAGGTGAAAAAGATTATTAAGACTTCTATAGTTAAGGGTGTGGAGGTAAGGAAAATAATAGAAAGGAGCATAAAGCATGGCAAAGCGAACTAAAAAGGTCGGATCAGCTGGAAGATTCGGTGCGAGGTATGGAGTGCTGGTTAGAAACTTGGTTAGGGATATAGAAAAAGTACAGAGAGCAAAGTACGTCTGTCCATCTTGCGGGCACAAAAAAGTAAAAAGGGAAAGTGCAGGGATATGGAAATGTAGGAAATGCGGCTTGGTGTTTGCGGGGGGCGCATACATGCCAAGGACAGATATGGGACAGACCGCAGAAAGAATCATAAAACTTGGACTGGAGGAAAGGTAAATGGGTTATCGGTGTGCACTTTGCAAGAAGGAAGTGAAGTTTGATGTTCAAAATATAGGAATGCAATGCCCATACTGCGGATGCAAAGTTTTTTATAAAGAGAGACCTCCAATTGCCAAAAGAGTGAAAGCGAGATGAAGAAAGCAAAGATTGAGATAGTTTTTGATTGCGAAGGAGAAGCAAAACTGGTTGAAAACTCAGTAAAACCAGAGGTTATGGATAATGTACCAAAGAGTAAAGTCGGCATGCAGAGAGAAAGTAATTTGCTTTTTCTCTTCATAGAATCTGAAGACGTTAGTTCATTAAGAGCGGCATGCAATTCTTATTTAAAGTGGGTGGATACGGTTATCAGGTTGAAAAAGGAAATGGAAAATTTGAGGAAAACTACCTCCTTATGAATATACTTATAACATCTCCATCCTCTAGGACGTGATCCAACCCAACTTTCTGGCCAGGGTATTTGACGGACTTTCCCCACACTTGAGCATATTTAAATTTTTCAACAAAATCTCTGTGCAGTTTTCTGCAAACATCCTCAACTCTTTGCCCTTTTTTGATTACCAATGGTCTAGAAAAATCCGGCTCTTTGCTGTCTGGCTTTGTGTAAACCCTTATGAGCTCCAATTTGCTAAGGAGAAGATCCTTCAGTCTATCTATTCCGATTCTGTGTTTTGCGGATATGGCAACGACATCCCATCCATCTCTTTCGATCCTCTCTATCATTCTATCAACATCTATACCATTTGCCTCATCTATCTTGTTTATCGCAACAACAGCCGGGAGATAGACACGGTTTCCAAGAAAAACGTCTATAAGTTCATCCTCTGTTATGTCGCTTCTCACTATGATATCCGCATTTACGTAGTATTCTGATGCGATTCCCCTTATCGTTTGCTCCGAAAGCTTAACATCTGGCGTTTTGAATACCCTTATGCCTCCTTCTCCTCTCTTAACAACCTGTACATCTGGCTTCCTCTTATTGCATCTCACCCCGGCATCATAAAGCTCTTTTTTTATTACTTCAAATTGAGAATTTGCATCTTTTACATCAAGCAAAATCAAGATCAGATCCATCACCCTGACTGCGGATATTATTTCCTTGCCTCTTCCTTTGCCCGCTGAGGCACCAGATATAATTCCAGGAAAGTCGAGAACCTGTATCTTTATTCCTCTATGCTCCATCATGCCAGGCACAACTTCTGTAGTGGTAAAATCGTAACTGCCAACCTTGCTCTCTGCATTTGTTAAGGCATTGAGCAAAGTACTTTTTCCAACGCTTGGAAAGCCCACTATGCCAACCGTTGCATCACCACTCTTCTTTACAGAAAAACCCTTTCCGCCCTTTCTTCTTTTACTCTCTTTCAACTCTTCCCTTAGCCTTGCTAGCTTTGCTTTCAGTTTCCCCAGATGATGTTCGGTTGCCTTGTTCTTTTGGGTTCTGAGAATCTCTTCCTCTATCTCCTTTATCCTCTTTTCTATTTCCCTTTTCTCCATAACTACTAATAGTTAAACTTCTCCAGCATTTAAATAACTTAATTACCTTGTTATGTGGGTCCCTATTCTTCCCTCCAACGCATCCAAACCATGATCAATATCTGATATTATCACCTTCTTTCCCTCTCCTCTCAAGAACCTTATGGCTGCCAGTACTTTAGGCCCCATGCTTCCAGGTGGGAATTGACCTTCCACGTAGTATTTCTCTATCTCTTCTAACTTCACTTCCCTGAGTTCCCTCTGATCCTTCCTTCCATAGTTGATGTAAACAAATGGAACATTTGTTAGAATAAAAAGCAAGTCTGCCCCTATTGAGGTTGCTATTCGCTCAGCTGCCAAATCTTTGTCTATCACCGCTTCCTTTCCATAGAAAGTTTCTCCACTCCTAGTTACTGGTATTCCTCCGCCACCAGCTGCAATCACAATAAAGCCCTTTTCAAGCAGAGCTTTGATGGCCCTATATTCAACCACCCCTTTTGGATCAGGAGATGGAACAACTATCCGCCAGCCGCCCCTTACTTTTGTAATCCTGTATCCATCCTTGAGTAAATCCATAGCTTGCTTTTCATCATAAGTTGGTCCAACTGGTTTAGTTGGATTTTTGAAAGCATCATCCTTCTCGTCGACAATAACCTGGGTAATAACCGTAACAACATCCTTATCTATTCCTCTTTCCATTAATATACTCCTCAGGCTCTGCTGGATCATATATCCTATCAATCCCTGAGATTCTGCGACGCAAATGTCAAGTGGCATTGGAGGGGTTAGCTCTCTGCCCGCTTGGTTTTGCAGTAAGATAGAACCAACCTGGGGGCCATTACCATGGGTTATCACAATTTCCCAGTCCCTGATAATCATATCAGCAACGAATCTAAGAGAGGATTTAACATTTTCAAATTGCTCCTTTGCAGTTCCCTTCTGACCCGGCTTTATCAATGCATTTCCTCCAAGAGCTATTACTGCTTTGTTCATGGAGTACCGTAATCTGCAAGATGTATAAAAATCTAGAGAGCTAAACTTTTATAGAGAGTTTTTCCTTTTCCTTTTGCTAAAGAGTTAGTCCAGAGGAGGTCTTATATGGAGATTCCTGAGATTGTAAAAGAGTTAAGAGAAGAGGAGAGAAAAGGGCTCCTCAAGAGTAGCTATCCTTTAACCTCTGTAAGATCAAAGAACGAGATAGCCAGATTGTACTATGAGAGAGAAATTTACAAATTCTTAGAAGAGCTATTTGGTATAGGGGTCATAAGAAAAGGAAGGTTGGTTTTCTGTAACAAAAGGCTGGGCGAGATTTTTGGCTACGGGGATATAGAAAATCTTTATGGTAAAGATATCTCTCGACTATTTCCTGATAATTATAAGGAATTGAGCGATAAAAATAGATCGACCTTAAAAGGCAGAAAGCTCAACGGTGAAAGGATTCTGTTGGACGTTTTTTCGTTTCCTCTTAACAAGGAAGAGAAGATCATTATTTGTACTCCTTGTAAGGGAGATGAAGCGGTGAAATCATTGCTAAAATGCATAAGAGAGGTTAACCGTCTGATTGCTATGGGTAAAAGTATAGAAGAGATTTCGAAGAGCGCTTGCAGACTTCTCCTTGATACGGGGAAATACATCGGTTGTGTCATCGCGTTCATTGAAGGTAAGGAAATTTCCCCGCTGGTAATCGAGGGAAAGTATCCTTTGAGTAAGAGCTGGACCGTAACTTCCATCGAGAAAGATTTCATACTGGCTCTTGTAAGTGACGCTGCGAGATCTGGAAGAAATGTGGTTGTAATAGAGGGAGATAAATTCACAGACGTCTTGGTTTTTGTTGAATTCAAGGGAAAGGTAGTAGAATTGCTCAGGGTTTTAGTTAAAAAAGGGGAAAAGGTAGATGAAGAGGAGAAAAAACTCTTGCTGGAGCTGGCTAAGGATTTGTGGCTTGCAAAGAAAGGAGAAGAAGTGAAGAAAGCCCTAGAAGAGAGCGAGAGGTTGTTCAGAATCCTCGTAAAATCATCTCCAGTGGGAATATGCATTTACAGCCTATCTAGTAATAGGATAGTCTATGCAAATCCAAGCATGTGTAAGCTAATGGGATTAGATAAGGTCGAGAGTAAAGAAATTGAAAGTATAATAAGAAAAACAAAGGGAAAAACAGAGATAGAAATCTCCCTGCCCACCGGTAGAAAGAAATTGCAGATATCTACCGTTCCCGCTAGATATGGAGATGAAGACGTCGTTATTGGCATGGTAATGGACTTAACAGCAGAAAGAGAAACACAGGAGAAATACAGGATACTCTTTGAAGCGAATCCGCAAATGGTTATGTATGTCAATAAGAAAGGAGAAGTAGTAGAAGTAAATGCAAGATGCGTCAAGCGCCTTGGATATAAAAGAGCCGAACTAATAGGTAAAAAATTCGATGAGATTTTTGTCCAGAAAGAAAAGGCTAGGGAATTTCTCAAGGATATGTTAGATGGAAAAAGGATGAAAGAAGCGTACCTCGACATCATAACTAGGGAAGGAAAGCGCATCGTGGGAAAAGTCCATGGAAAGTGTGTGAGGATAAAGGATGGTGTTGAGGGTGCAATCATTTCAATAACAGATGTAACAAGAGAGAAAGATTTCGAAAAAGAGATAAGAGAGACTGAAGAGATGTTCAGGAAGCTCAGTTCATCTGCTCATGATGGAATCGTGATGATAAATGATAAAGGAGAAGTGACTTTCTGGAACAAAGCAGCCGAAAGGATATTTGGATACAAGGAAGATGAAATTCTAGGGAGGCAATTATATGAAACTTTGATACCAGAGATGCATAGAGATGCTTACATGGAGGGGATAAAAAGGTTTGAAAAAACTGGAAGGGGTAAGATTGTTAATAAAACTATAGAGTTGGTCGCAAAGAGAAAGGACGGAAAACCGATACCAGTTGAACTTTCTATTTCCTCTTTCAAGCTTAGGAATAGGTGGCATGCGGTTGGGATTGTTAGGGATATCAGTGAGAGAAAGAAAATGGAAGAAACTTTGAAGGAAAGGGAGGAGCAAATAAGGTCTATCGTACAATCCACTACCGATGCAGTAATAACCATTGATGAAAATAGAATTATTACTTTTTGGAACAACGGTGCAAAAGAAATGTTTGGGTACAGCGAGAAAGAAATTTTAGGGAAACCAGTAACGTCATTGATACATGAGGCAAACTTGCTGGAAAGAAAATCTCCACTAGAAACTACAGGTAGAAGGAAATCTGGAAAAGAATTTCCGATTGAGCTGACAGTTGGCAAGTGGGAGGCAAGGGGAAAAAGATATTTTACGGTGATAATAAGAGACGTGACAGAAAGAAAGAAAATGGAAAAAGAACTTAAAGAAGCCCATTCTCAGATGGAAACCCTGTTGAATGCGGCCGCAGATGGTGTAAGAATAGTCAGGAGAGATTTTAAGGTTATAGCTTTGAATGAAACGATGGCCAAACTTGCTGGAGTAAAAAAGGAAGAAGCCATTGGTATGAACTGCAGAGAAATGTTTGGTTCTCCATTTTGTGGAACAGAAGATTGTCTGATGGAAAGGATAATCAGAACGGGACAGAGGATACAGACCAGGATGCTAAGGATTAGAGCAGATGGTAAAACGATACCCTGCCTATACGTGGGCACTCCAATAAGAGACAAGAAGGGGAGGATCATAGGCATAGTGGAAGACTTCAGGGATATAAGCAAAATAGAAGAAATGGAAATGAAACTCGCAAAGGCTTATCGTAAGCTGGAAAAACAAAATGAGAGGCTAAAAAGACTGAACAACTTGCAGAGGATTTTCCTGAACATAACATCCCATGAATTGAGAACGCCAATGACCGCAATAAAGGGCTATGCCCAGCTCCTTTCAGCTGGCATGCTTGGAAAAGTAACGGATGAACAAAAGAATGCACTTGATACGATAAGGAGAAATATAGACAGGCTGGACAGACTGATAAACGATATATTAGATATATCTCGCTTGGAATCCGGCACCATTGGTTTAGAGCCAGAGTGGTGTGATATTTCTGAAATCGTGAGAGATGCTGTTGATACGATGAAGTTTGCAGCCGATGCCAAAGGAATAGAAATAGTACTCGAAATAGATGGAAAGATGCCCGTACTTTATGCAGATAAAGGCAGGCTGAAGCAAGTTTTTCTCAACCTGTTAAGCAATGCAATCAAGTTTTCAGAAAGAGGCAAAAAAGTTATCGTCAGGCTAGAAAAAGAGAAAAACCATGTTGTAGCAAGCGTAAAGGATTTCGGAAGAGGAATACCAAAATCAAAACAAAAGAAAATTTTTGAACCATTTTACCAGGTTGATAGGGGAATGGATAGAAAATATGGTGGACTGGGTTTGGGTCTATCTATAACAAGAGCCATAGTCAAAGCTCATGGAGGTAGCATAGAGGTAGAGAGCGAAGTCGGTAAGGGAAGCACTTTCTATGTAAGATTACCAATAAAGGCGAGTTTGTCAAGAAAAATCAGCATTTTCCAGTGAAGAAATTTTAAAA
>JAGHAD010000139.1 GCA_021161685.1 Thermoplasmata archaeon
ATCCAAATCCAAAGATGGCTTATTTCAAGAGGTCAAGATGAAATTTATCTTTTACAATATGCTGTTGAATCTCTGAGCATATTTCCAAAAGAACAATTAGCTGGGGATATGCTCTGTCCAGCTAATTGTTCAACACAGCAGGTTTTAATAGAAGCTTTTTATTTTAAGGTTGTGGCAGATATCGTAACCGTTGTTACTCTACTGTTTGCGATATATGTCATTCTACTCGTTGTACTCAAGGAAAAAAACCTGTTTGAAAAATACAACCTATCGCTCTATGGACCTTTCCTAGCATGGAAAACCGAAAAAGGAAAGAGATTCATAAGGAAATTATCCAAGCCCAGATCATTCTGGAGCATTTTTGCTACCATAGCCATCTTTATCTGCTTCATAACGATGGTATTTATGCTTTACTTGCTTGTGAGAAACATAACCACGCTTGTGCACCTTCCTAAGGAAAGCATACAAAGATTGCCGGGAGTGGAGATGGTCGTTGCCATACCTGGCATAAATCCTATACTTCCTATAGGATACACAATCGTTGGATTGATTGTAGCTATCGTTGTACATGAACTATCTCATGGTATCTTGTGCAACTTGGGTGGGATAAAGGTAAGAAGTTTGGGTTTGATTGCATTCATCTTTCCAGTTGGGGCTTTTGTTGAACCAGATGAAGAGCAATTGAGAAGTGCAAGTACTTTTAAGAGAATGAAGGTATTCGCTGCCGGTCCAGGGATGAACCTGCTCGTTGCTCTTGTCTGCATGCTGGTGTTTTCTTTTGTTTTTATGCCTTTTGTTCATCCAGCCGATGGCGCAATGGTACTCTATGTTGTAAAGGACTCTCCGGCTGAGAAAGTTGGTATAGGCAGTTGGATGCTGATAACAGAAATAAATGGTAACAAGATAAAGGATGCAGATGACTTCACGGAAGTAATGAATGCAACCAAGCCTGGAGAAAAGATTTCAGTTAAGTGTAGGGATCCTTATGGAAAAATTATTACAAAAGAAGTGGTGCTGGCGGAGAAGTACAATTTTACCAATAGAAGTATGGATAAGGGAATTGGTTTCCTTGGAGTGGGAGTTTCTAACGTTTTTAGAAAGTACCTCGACGTATTCAAAAATCCCTTCGCACATTCCATATCTACATTTCTCGTAGAATATTACGGTGCACCTTTCATTGGTTTCTTTACAGGCTTTAATCCACTTGCTCAACCATATACCAACTACTATGAGATAGAAGGTCCTTTTGCGCTTGTTCCAGATTTTTTCTGGGTAATTGCAAATACTTTCTATTGGATTTTTTGGCTGAATTTTGCCGTTGGCATGTTCAATGCCCTACCTATTTACCCGTTCGATGGAGGAAACTTGATACAAGATGCCATAAAGGGAACCACAAGAAAGTTATTGAAAAGCCTTTCTAAGGAAAGGATCGAGAAGATAACCAAGCTATCTACAATTTCCATCTCTCTATTAACCCTGTCTCTGGTTCTCGCTCCAATCTTTATGAAATATATCTCTCTGGTAACGTGAGATTAGCATGACCAAGCTGATAAGGGCCCTGTGGGATCTAACGAGGTTTGACCATGAAATCATGTTAGTGATAGCCATTTTTGTCTCCTTCATTATATCTGGAGGAAATTTAGCGGAGGATTTCTTGAAGCTCCTGTTGGCATGTTTAACCGCTGTATTCATTGGTTCGGCTGCATTTGCATTAAACGATTACTGCGATAAAGAAATAGATGCAGAGAATAAGAGAAAAGATAGACCTATTGTTAGGGGCGACATAAAGGCAAGAACAGCTCTTATACTATCGATCATGCTCTTCTCCATTGGAATTACCCTTTCAGCCCTTCTGAACTTAAGCTGTTTATTAATAGCTATTTTCACGGCGTGCCTTGCCATGGTTTACGATCTCAAAATCAAGAAACTCAAGATGATAGGAAACCTTTACATAGCTTACACGATGGCGATACCATTTCCTTTTGGATCTCTTGTTGCAAGGGAAAGTGTAACCCACGTGATATGGATACTTTTCTCAATGGCTTTCTTGGCTGGCATGGGAAGGGAGATCATGAAGGATATGCTGGACATCGAGGGAGATAGGATGGCCGGAGTTAGGTCTATACCTGTGATGCTGGGAGAAAAGCTTTCCAAGAACTTAACCTCTATCTTTTACATGTCTGCAATTGCCCTCAGCCTGGCTCCTTTCTTCATGGAAGGAGCATATTTCCACGACTTTGTGTACATTCTTTTGATTATCGTGGCAGATGCTATATTCTTCATGGTAACCTTATCGTTAAATCTAAAGACATTTTCGCTGAAAGCCTGCAGGAAACTGACGTTGGTGGGAATGTTTGTCGCCCTCGTTGCATTTATCGCGGGAGCACTCATTTAAAACAGATTGAACCTTCTTCATCCATATAGCCTTCAATAGCTAATGACCATGTAGCATAGATTGGTTCCACTTTCGGCTTTATGTACACTTTGATGTTTTTCTCTCCAGGTAGAGAATTTACTTTTTGATAAACTTTTACTTCAAATCCCCTTGAATAAATAGATGAGCTCGCCAATCTTTGCGATAAATATTCTTTTACCGCATCTTTTATATTTTCGAGACTCGAATTCATAACTTTCCATCCCGGAAGAAATGGCGAGGAAGAATTTTCCATAAGTATTTTGTGTGCTTTGAAACCAGGTTCCTCTATAGCGTTTGCATTTATTTCAAAGGTCGGAGGATACAGATGCTCCCAGTTGTTCTGATCATATGATCCCCTGCTTCCATCTGAATAATCCAAGAAGTTATGCTTTAGGTATTCCATCATGTGGGGAAATGGCATTTTATTCCATCCCCATAGCCAGTAATAGTTCATCACGCTCTTGTAATTCGCCCATGTTTGAAGGTATCTTTCCCTCTCTTTCTTTCCCTTAATGAAACTTATATTATCGCAACCCCCAGTATTCCATGGTGTTATGCCCATCGAATGTCCCAGCTCATGCATCAGCATCTTTGCAAGGGTTACTCTTTTCGCTCTTGGAGAAAATGCCAAGTACTTTAGATAGGTCATTCTAGATACACCCAGATGGATCGAGTCGTACCTATTAAACTTTGATGGTATACAAAAGCTACCGGCATGTCCCAAGACAACATATCTGAAGATACCTTTCCTTTCATCTGGGAAATGGTGATCATAGAATTCCAGCATGGTTCCCGTGTCTTGAGAGGAAGCTTCTATATAAGGTAATCTCTCTCCCCCTCCGTTCTTTGGAGTATCGGGCCATCCATCATCTATATATAAATTTATGCCATGCTGACAAAACCTTTCTATCAATGCCTGCTTAGATTCTTCATAAAGTTCTCTCTTTAAGTCGAATAATCTCCCTCTCTCCATAACATCCACTTCTAGGTAAATATCTGGCGTGTAAGGATCCGCAAGCCATTTTTCCATCCTATATTCCTCAACATTTTCTATCCCATCTACATCCGGATCTAGGTGCTCGTGATCATCCCATGTAAAAGGATCGTATCCCCACTTCCATTCCCATGCGGTTGGTATGCCATCTCCATCTGGGTCTAATTTGCTATCATCTGTACATGGATCTGTGTGCAAAACGTTAACTTCAGTCCAATACGGTATTCCATCTCCATCATAATCTGTTTGGTATAAATCGAACCATACCTCAAAGTACTTGCCAATGTAATGACCATATCCATCTCTATCATATGGGTAGTCATCACCATTCCATCTTCCAGTGCGATAATCATATGTTAACTCTATCCTTTCCCTTTCAAAGTCCTTGACCTTTTTACCAAGAAATCCGTAAAGAAATCTTTCCACGAGCGTTATTGTTATTTTCGATTTTGCCTGCTCTTCTGGAACATCCTTTAACATCCTGAACTTTTTAAAACCTATGTCCCACGTATCCCATGTGTTGTAGAGATACTCGGTTTCTCTACCAAGCATGGTTACATTCTTGCTTGAGAACGTCAATCCATCTACAGTTACCTTTACATAAAAGAGGGGTTTTCTTTTCCATTCATTGCTCAAAGGGCTGAGAAGCTTTTCCAGCAAACCCCTGTGACGTATCCTCTTAATTTCAACTATTAAACCCTGATCCACGAGCGGGCTGATCCTATTGTCAAATAACTTGCTTTTCTGTTCCACCTCCTTTTTCTCCGGGGAAAGGGCAAGAAGAATAGCCAATGCTATGATAATTACTGCTACCGATATTGCAACGAGAACCTTGAATTTATTCATCATCACGCATAAAATATTAAAACACAAATATAAATTTTTCTTAACACTTTATCGAAAAAGCGATAAAAATTTCCTCCTTTTTCAAGAGAGCATGCACCGAATTGAAAGTATACTAGAAAGGATAGACAGAAAGGGATACAAATTGTATCGAAATCTCGAGGGAGAGTATCGATTTGATGGCTTTACGCTATGCATAGACAAGGTTCAATCCGATCCGTTTGCTCCCCCATCAAATTTTAGAGTAGTTATCGCAAATAGTTTTCCTGAAGAACTTTATAGTAACAAATCCAGACTGGTAGCTTTTGAGGATTACTTAGTAAGGAGTTTTTTCAGGGCTTGTCAAAAGGTGAGCAAGAAAGTTGGAAGCGGGAACAGTGGTTTGATAACAATACTTGCTCCTTCTCAGCAGATCTTAAGGAGAAGCTGTACCAGGGTTTCTACTGAGATAGAAGTTAGGTTTCATGTCGGCTTGCCTGCCAGAGGAAGGAAGATAATGGGTAAAGAGGCAAAGACCATCATAATGAAGAGGATACCAGAGATTATCGAGAGAGTCTTGGTTTTCAGGGAGAGGGATTATCAAAAGATAGAGGAACACGTTAAGATCAATGAGGATGCTAATTTTTTGAGGGAGAAGCTCAAAGCGTGCAATTTAGTGGCTTTTGTTGCAAATGGCTCTATTCTGCCCAGAGAAAGTGGAGTATCTGAAAAACCCCTTAAAGATGCCATAAAATTCAAATCCCCAAAGACTTTGGAAGTACAATTTAGCTGTCCGAATAGGGAATTAAGCGGGATGGGAATCAAAGAAGGGGTCACTCTTATCGTGGGAGGAGCATATCATGGAAAATCTACCTTGCTTGATGCCATATCAATGGGAGTTTATAACCATGCACCTGGGGATGGAAGAGAGTTTGTAATAACCAGAGAGGACGCAATCAAGATAAGGGCTGAGGATGGAAGATATGTTGCGAACGTCGATATATCTTCCTTTATTTCTTCTCTTC
>JAGHAD010000005.1 GCA_021161685.1 Thermoplasmata archaeon
ATATTGATATTTTCCATCCTTTCCAACCCAGTAAGAATTCAGAACTTCCAGATTGGGATACCTCTTTGCGACCCTCTCCTCAGCTATCCTCTGCAGGCTTTTGGCTGGAGTTATTTTTGCCCTTCCCATTTTAGAAGGTTTTCTCCCTCCCCTAATATCGGGCTTTCTAAGACCTCCCCTTCTTACCCTTGCCCTCACTATAACAAATCCTTGCTTTGCCTTATAGCCCAAAGCCCTGGCTCTATCCAACCTCAGAGGTTTGTCCACCCTTACGAAACTCTCTTCTTTCCTCCACTGGATAAGCCTCTGCTTGTATGGAGATGTGTAGCTTTTATCTGGTCTTTTCCACTGCTCCGCTATGAAGCTGTAAAGGCTCCTTACCATCTTATCAGGCAAGAGGAATAAGTTTCTTGTATAAATTTTTAACTAAGCGTGATGGAGAAATGAAGTACAAGAAGATCGAGGGCGAAAAGGAAATTGCTTTCATAATCTATGGCATCATTGAGGTTAGGATACCAAAGAAGGTTTACTATCGGTTTGCAAGAAAGTATAGCGATAAAGACATCATAACTTACTGCCCCCATAAAAACGTTTACAATGCTATAACAAAGAGAAGACTTTATTACATTGCAGAAGAAAACGACATACCCATAATAGGTCATACCGCTTTTGGGCTGATCGATAGGGGGACTAACCTTATACAGGTTAGGCCTTGTACAGGTTGCAACTTAAACTGCATCTTCTGCTCAGTTGATGAGGGAAGGAGCAAAACGAGAGTAACCGATTATATGGTTGACGTCGATTACTTGGTGAAAAAATTCAAGGAAATTGCCGATTACAAGAGAGAGAAATGCAAGGATATAAGGATAGAAGCGCACATCGATGGGCAGGGAGAACCTTTTCTGTATCCATACATAAAAGAACTGATAAAAAGGCTCCATGGAATAGCAGATATAGTATCGACGCAGACAAACGGCACTCTGTTGACAAACAAGGATATAGGAGAACTTGAAAAATACCTTGATAGGATAAATCTCTCGATCAACAGCTTGGATGAGAGGAAAGCTTCTCTCCTTGCTGGCAATCCATCCTATAATTTAAATCATGTTGTGAACCTGGCAAAGGAAATAGCAAATAGCGAGATAGACCTACTCATTGCGCCAGTCTGGCTTCCAGGTTACAACGATGAAGATATCAGGGAGATCGTGAGGTTTGGTGAGGAAATAGGGGCTGGAAAAAAATGGAAAGCTCTGGGAATACAGAAGTACATCCGGTATAGATTTGGTAGGAATCCAAAGGGAGTTAAGCCGATGAGCTTTAAAAGGTTTTACCAAGAGCTAGAAAGGATGGGGAAAGGCTTGAGACTTTATCCCCAAGACTTTGGGATAGTCAGGTGCAGGGAGATACCACGGAAGTTTAGGGTAGGAGAGAGACTAAGGGTTAAGATAGAGATGCATGGCAGAATCAGGGGAGAAATGCTAGCTTTTGCCAGAGACAGGGTAATACAGGTAACTGACACCAATAAAGGAATAGGAGACTTCGTCGATGTGGAAATAGTGAGAAATAGACATAATATTTATGTTGCAAAAGAAATAAAATAGGCTCAAATTTTTATACGTTTACTTCTTTTAAAAAAATGGTGGTGGGGATGGTGAGTATAGATGAAATAGAGGGAAGCTTTAGGAAATTTAGAAGTCAGTTTTGGGAAGATGTCGTTGAGGTCAATATCGAGAGAAGAGAGAAGTTTGAGAAGGTAAAAGCGAGAATGATGGAGAGCGATTACTTTAAAATGGTAAGGCAGTTTGCGGAGGAGAGAGGATGGAGGATAAAGGATGAAAACTTAACCCTGATGGCACAGAAGGAAGATAGAGATCCACTCGAGTTACCCCTCGTTAGCATAACCGAAGACAACAAAATGTTCATTCAGCCATGGAGCAGGGTAATGAAGGAGCTTGGAAAGATAGAGGAAGGTTAAACCTCTTTTATAACCATATCCTTAAGCAGAGCCTTACCAACTTCCATGGATTTTTCCTTACCAACCAATACCTCGGCAAGCCTCAAAGCAAAGAGCAAGGCGGTGGCAGGACCCCTGCTTGTAACTACATTTCCATCCACAACAACGGGATCTTCCCTAAACGAACCACCTCCCTTTCTTACCTCTTCCTCCATCCCTGGATATATGGTTGCTTTCTTTCCCTTTAAAATTCCAGCATCCGATAATACAGATGGAGAGGCGCATATGGCAGCTATCAATCTACCTTTCTCATGCAAATCCCTTATCATTTCTATTACCCTTGAATTTTCCCTTAGATTGATGTACCCTGGATCTCCTCCCGGTAGGACAACCGCATCGTATTTTTCTGGATAGACATCATTTATATACATATCTGGTATAATTTTTATCCCATGCGCTCCCTCGGTGCATCCTCTGCTCAACCCAATGACATCAACGCTTACTCCACATCTTCTAAGGACGTCTATAACTGTTACAGCTTCTATCTCTTCAAATCCATCTGCCAATATAACTGCTACCTTAGCCATTCGTACACCAAATAGACAAAAACCATTAAATCCTTTCTGCAGAATCTTTTCTCCCAAAGACCAAGCCAAAATCTAAGACCTTCTTTGCGATTCTGAAATCATCAAAGATTTTTATAAAATCTCTCTCATCTTTAAAAGGTCGATTCAGCATGATTCTAAGTGCTCTCCTTTTGCCGATGAGAGGAATGGCTTCCAAAGTCTCTTTTTCAGCGGAGTTAACATCTAATGGATATGGAACTGCGGTGATAGATCTATAACCATAACCGACGACCTTTACGTCAATAAACTTTCCAAGTTGCAGGCGTCCAGGTATTCCAATGAGAATTGGATAGCTACCGATCTGTCTCGCAAAGGTCAGTTTTCCGCGATGGATTTCAGTATATACATCCTTAAGTACTCTGCCAATGGGAACCAACCTGCTGAGCATTACCCTATCTATCTCTTCTCTAACCTTCCTTTTGAACCTTTTGAAGATTTCTTTATGCTTTTTTGTAATCTTTGTTCCAACTTCATACATCCTTGTACCCGGTATTGGTATTACCTGCCTCAGATTTATCCTCCTTATAAGCAATTTAGAATCAACAATCTTTTTAAGGAAAGCAAAGTTCAACTCGAAGGTTCTTTTGCTTTCTCCCTTCAGTCCAAAGACGAAATTAATACCAGGTAGCAGTTCCGGCAATCCATTTGCTCCAATCCTAGATCCAACCTCATTCAATATCCTTATAGCCTCCATCACTTGATCCGGATCAGCCTTCAAGTTGTTTTTCTTTATAACAACCGGATCCGCACTCTCAACTCCAAATGCGGCGACATCTCCAGGAGTATGGTACTTTATTATCACCTTTGCAACTTCCCTGCTTTTTTCTGGATGCCTAGCTATAACACCGGGATTTGCATTGTCTATGTGCAAGGTTCTAAGGCAAGGAGCTACAAATCTTATTCCTCTAAACAACCTCTCTATTGCTTGAGGATTTGGTTCGGGAAATTCTTCCTCACCACAACCTTTAGCCATGTAAGAAAATATGCAAGGTTGATTCCCTATTCTGAAGTTTCTTACACCTTGCATGTAAAGTGCCCTAACCTCATCAACGATATCTCTAACTGGTCTGAAGTCAGGTAGACCTTTTAGAGGCTCACTGCAGAAAGAACAACCTCCAGTTATAGCTCTCGGGCAACCTCTATAGGTTTCTATCTCAGCAATTAAGTAATGTGGAAAATTTGGATGCTGTCTCACAATGCAGGCACCTCTAATGGCAAAATCCCTTATTTCTCCAGATGATTCTCTTAGCTTGGTCGGGTCGACCCTATCTATGGAAAAGTTCCTTTCCGCAAGATCCTTCAAAACAACCTCTGGATCCCCCTTTATTATAAGATCAAAAACATCCATCAATTCCTCCGCATCTCTAACCCCTTTGCCTCCACTCAGTCCAAAACCATACCTAGCAGCAGGGCCGCACAGCACTTTTTTATTGTCCAAGCCACACAAAAATTCCCTCAATTCCCTTGGACTCGCGGGAAATCCAGAAAGGTATTTGCCAGGTACTATCATTCCAGCGACAACAACTACAAGATTTGCTTTTTCCAGAACTTCCCTTTCTCCCTCTCTAACCTGATCGATGGTTATGTAGTTAATTTTTATATCTCTCTTGGCACTTCTTATAGCTCCGGCGATATACCTAGGATATGGGCTTATGTATGGAGGTACACCCAAGCAGGTTGGCTCATCAACGTATCCATCTAGGATGGTCACTTCATTCATCTCTGGCAATTAGCTTAGCTATACTCCCAATTGCACATGCATTTGTTTTCTCATCAAACCACTCACACCTTATACCTAGACACTTAACTAGGTTTCCATGCCTGCTTAGCAGGGGGCAGTATTTTTGCATAGACGTGGATAGAAAACTTTATATATAATTTCTTTCATTAGCACAAAACAAATCGAAAGGTTTAAAAAATTTAGGGTGGAGAAAATGGAAAAGGTTAAGAAAAAGAAGAGACCGACTGTAGAAGAAATCACCCGATGTCCAGAATGCGGTAGTACTAATTTGAGTTTAGATTATGCTAGGGGAGAACTCGTTTGCGAGGATTGTGGCTTGGTTATAGATGAAAACTTTATCGATCAGGGTCCAGAATGGAGAGCATTTGATGCCGAACAGAAAGAGAAAAGAGCCAGAGTTGGAGCCCCTTTAACTTATACAATACACGATAAAGGGCTAAGCACCGTAATAGGCTGGAAGAACAAAGATTCTTATGGAAAATCGATACCAACCAGGAGTAGAGCTCAACTTTACAGGTTAAGGAAATGGCAGAGGAGAATAAGGGTATCAAACGCAACGGAAAGGAACCTAGCTGTGGCTCTGGCAGAGCTTGACAGGATGGCTTCCGCAATGGGACTACCAAGAAATGTAAGGGAAACGGCGGCGATGATTTACAGGAAGGCGGTTCTCAAGAACCTTATAAGGGGAAGAAGTATAGAAGGGGTTGCAGCCGCAGCTCTCTATGCTGCCTGCAGGCAATGCGGGGTTCCAAGAACGCTTGATGAAATTGCCAGCGTATCGAGGGTATCAAGGAAAGAGATAGGTAGGACCTACAGGTTTATAGCTAGAGAACTCGAACTCAAGCTCATGCCGACGTCTCCACAAGATTATATATCGAGATTCTGTAGTGAATTGAAGCTGAGTGGAGATGTACAGGCGAAAGCTATGGAAATCCTAAAGGAAGCCGCTGACAAAGAGCTGACGAGCGGAAGGGGGCCAACTGGGGTTGCCGCTGCAGCCATATACATAGCTTCCATACTTTGTGGCGAAAGGAGAACTCAGAGAGAGGTTGCAGACGTCGCTGGGGTTACGGAGGTTACGATAAGAAACAGGTATAAGGAACTTGCAGAGAGATTGGATATAGACATCATACTGTAATGGTAAGGAGCTGGAAGAAAGAAAGGAAGAGAGACATCTTCTACAGAGAAGCAAAGAAAAGAGGCTATAGGGCTAGATCTGCTTTCAAGTTGATAGATATCCAAAAGAGATTCAAGGTCATCAGGAAGGGAGATATCGTGCTGGATCTTGGCGCAGCTCCCGGAAGTTGGTGCCAGGTTACGAGTGAAATTGTTGGTAGTCAAGGAAGAGTTATAGGTATTGATCTAGTAAGCATTAAGCCCATAGATGGTGTTACCTTCATAATAGGGGATGTTACGGAGGAAGCCACTAAGGACAGATTGAGGAAGATGCTCGGTGAGAAGAAGATAGATGTGGTCTTATCTGATCTATCTCCAAAATTATCCGGAGTCAAAACTTTGGACCATGCAAGAAGTATATGGTTGGCCGAGTGCGCCTTTGGATATGCAAAGGATTTTTTGAAGAAAGGAGGAAACTTTGTCTGCAAGGTATTCGAGGGAGAGGATTTGGATAAGTTCAAAAGAAATCTACGCTCCTTCTTCTCTACAGTGAAATGCTATAACCCAAAAGCTTCAAGGAAGTATAGTTCGGAAATATATATTATAGCAAAAACTTTTAAACAAAAAAATATTTAAGTTTATCAGAGTAAATTTATTTGCGGTTGCCTTACTGGGGGAGATCAAATGGCACAGGTAAAGTACGATATAGGACTTTTCTTTGAAGAATGCAAGGGGGATGTAGAGAAGGTCATAAATGAAATGATTAAGGATAAAATTATTCTTTCACAGCTCTCTGGAGGGAAAAGGCTTCGCCCGATAATTTTATTACTTGCTTTCAAAGCATGCACTGGAGGTAGAGAAAGTTTGGAGGAATACAGAAATGCTGTTGAAGGAGCGGTTAGCATAGAGCTAGCCCACACAGCTTCGCTTATACACGATGACATTATAGATAAGGATGTGATTAGAAGGGGAAAACTAGCTTTGCATGTCCAGGAGGGTGTGAGCACAGCTCTTCTCGTTGGTCACAAGATGTTAGCTCTCGGTTTCAAGATAGCCCTAAAACACGGCTCAGAATTCGCGAAGCTCTATGTGGATACATGGAACGAAGCCCTGGCTGGCGAGTTAATGGAAGTTGAGTTTAACAAAAGAAAACCATCTTCAGAGGATCTATTTTCCATCTACATAACAATAATAGACAAGAAAACGGCTTCGCTATTTTCATCTGCATGCAGGGCGGGTGCCTTGCAGGCAAATGCGAATGGGGAGATAGCTGATTTATTAGCGGAATATGGAAGAGAAGTTGGGAGAGCTTATCAATTTGCGGATGATCTGGTTGACCTTAAAAATGGAGAAATGTTAAGAAGCGTGATCCTTCCATTAATTGAGAAGATCACTGGAAAAAAGATAGGGAGAATAAGGAAGAATAGCATAGAAAAGAAGCTGAAGGAAAAGGAGGAGGAGATAAAGGAATTTTACCTTGCCAATATAAGGGAAAAAGTAAAAAAGGCAGAAGAATTAATAGAAAACTCTACTCTACCCAAAAGCATTTATAGAGAAATGTTAACATATGCTCCAAAATACATCATAAACAGGATGCTGGAATCGGTTGGCATGGTGATATAATGCCGCTTGAAAGCAAAGGAATGCTTTCCCCTTTTACTATTGTAACTTGTTTTTTTACTGGGGGTTTGTTTCCATTGCTTGGATCATATGTGGCATTGGATATAGGAGCAGTTTCTTCCATGAATTATTTTTACCTACTGCTCGTTGTAATCGGTGGATTCGTAGCCCACTGGATACTCGCACATACTATCCATGATCTTTATCACTATGAAATAGAAAAGAGAGAAACATTCTCAAAAAGAACCCTTAAAGTTATGCTGGTTGCATCTGCGATTTTTTTGCTGTCAATAGCCATATACCTTTCCATAAAGGTGGGCTGGCTGGTAATGGTTTTTTCGATAATAGGTGCGATAGTTTGCATGTACGCTGAAGGTTTACTGCATCATGAATCCCAGATGGCAATAGGGGCTTTCTTCTTGGTTGTTGGGGCTTTTTACGTGCAGGCGGGAACTTTTTCCTTACCAACGACTTCACTACTACGCTTACTTTGTATAGCCCTATTTGCTTTCTTCAGCCAGTACGGCTGGCTTCTTTTTTACAGATTGGATGATTATGGATGGACTCCGAGGGTAAGAAACAAAAGCATTTTACTCACAAAGACCGGTCTCATTTTTCTCGTGCTTTATTTTGTAATAGGTCACCTCCCTTGAAAGTTTCTTTTGCAACTTTGTAGAGGAGAAATATCAAAACCATCAATACCACCACGAATATTCCAAGCATCAAATTTTTGACTATGATCATTTTGATAAAATTTGCAAAGTACGCTAACAGCATGCAACCAAGAATAGCCCCAGAACTCACCGCAAGCCAAGTCGTGAATGCCCTTAACCCAATCAACCTCCCAAGTATCGAGCCAACTACGCCACCGGAGCCCTGAAAGGGTATCATTACGAACAAAACTATTCCAATGAAGCCCAGAGCCCTTACCCACCTATATCGCCTACTACCTCTTTTTCCGAGGCTTTCTATCCTTTCCACATACTTTCCAAGGAAAGGCAATCTCTTTATGAAATCATAATTCCAGACGACGAAAAGAGAGGCAACCATATCTATGAAAGCTATCGATAGAGCTATAAGGGCTGGATGGAGACCCATGGCTATACCTGCGGGTATGACAGATTCCTTTCCAAGGGGAGGAAAGAAGTAAGCAGTCATCAGGGGCCACAGCTTCATCCAAGTGTTTTCATCGAGGTATAAATATAGAGCAATGACCCCTCCAACTCCAAGAACTACTGGAAAAATAAGCTTGAAGATGGTTTTATTGATCATGTGAGCTCACTACAAACAAGGAATGATCTTTTGCATATGGATCAAGCTTTTTGGATTCGATTATGTTGTATCCTTTCATTTTCAGTTGTTTGGCAACTTTCATATAAACCCCCTTCGGATCAGCCGTAACATCTATGCTTTTTGCTTTTACCATCAGGATCGCTTTGCATTCTTTTCTTAAAAAGGAATCGCAATTTCCAATAAAAATGTCCACCTGATTCCTCTGAGATATATCCTGATATATCAAATCTACCCTATCAATGTAATGACCATAACTCTCTGGTCTTGAGGCATCTGCAAATATTGGTATTATGTTGTTTCTTTTCCTGCAGATCTCTATTAACTTTTTCATAGCGAATGCAGAGAACTCAACGGCATATATGGCACCATTATAAGCTAAATCGGATAAATGGCTAACGGTGGTTCCAGCCCCGGCTCCCAGGTAAAGAATGTGTGCATCGCTGGAGATATCTAACTTAATACCTTTCAAAATTGCGGCGGCGAGTTTACTTCTATATGGATTCCAACTTCTAAGAACGCCTTTTTCAGATCTGACGATTTTTTCTCCATATAAACTCTTACCCTCAAACTTACCTGGAACAATGGTGTAGAGGTGTTTCCTATCTCTTACTATACCCTTCATCTTCTCTAAGAAAGAGAATCCAGGATTAAAACTTTGGGTTTTAAAAATAAAAGAGACAGGTACAACCTTTTGGTTGTACCTTCACTTAGGATTATTTATTGGACGTTGAACTGCGTCCATATTGTTTCTATTGTGATTGTCAGATTTGCGTTTTGCGGAGCACCATCCTTGATGTGGAAACCAAGATCATACCAGAGCTCTTGGTTTGGTAGTAGATAGCTATAGCCATTGGTGCCACTAAGTGCCCTATTTATCGTGTCTTTTAGTCCTGTTTCAAGTTCATCGACGGGGGCATCTGTTCTAGGATGTGTTCCTGCTAACATCCCTGGATAATAGTAATTTGGACCGTTATTGACATAGACACACACTCCAAATTCCACGTAATCCTTTAAACCATCTGGATCAGTGAAGGTTACCGTAACATTTTTCAGCTTTGCAGGTATGGTACCATAGTTCTTTGTTCTAAACCTAACGAAGGTCTGGTAGCATGGATATGTATTTTCTAGAGTTATCGTTACCTCGTTTTTCTCGACATCACATTTGGTTGTCCCCACATCGAATGGCCACGTTTCAGTAGGCTTATTGTATTTTAAATCCTCTGAACCTGGTGGGTCGTAGTTGATACAGTAGCCTTCAATGAACTCAACTCTAAATTCTCCTGTCTGCATCGTTCCAACGATATCGAGGTTTTCCTCCCACGCTGCAAATACCAGGTTTATGCCACCCATCGCTATAACTAGAGATATCACTATGTAACCCAACTTTCCGGGCATTTTGCTTCTCATTCTTTTACCCTTTTCCTATTACATTACAGACCTTTTAAAACTTGTAGAAGCTTTCTTCTAGAAAGTGTGAAAAAATAAAAAAGCAGGTACAACCGGTTGGTTGTACCCACCTTAAGAGGTTGTCAAAACGATCTCTATTGAAGATACGTTCGATGTCCTTCCTTCCTCGTTTGTTATGGTATCAGTCCCTATCTTTATGTCCTTTATCTTCGCATTTGGCATGAACTTGTTTCTCACTATTTCCGCTGTATCCACTGCTCTAGATATTGCCCTTCCTCTCGCTTTTATGCTCACTTCCTTTGAACCGCTGTTGAACTGCGTTACCACGGCTAGTACATAGCTCATCGGTGGCTTATTTCCAACAAATACGGTGCTTTCTTCTCCACCAGTTTTCTCCTCCGCCATATTTTTTCCTCCCTGTTCTATTTTTATTACCAAAATGAAATTGTGTCTTTATAAGTATTTCGCTATTACGACGAATAACGAATGGATAGTTGCAACAACAAAACTTTTTATCTGGTAGCCTTTTCCAGATGGGGATAGCATGGTGACGATACTGGATCTCGAACCAAAGCAGGTCTGGAAGCACTTTGACGAAATAAGAAAAATACCGAGGTGCTCAAAACACGAGGAAAAAATAAGAAAATACATACTTGATTTTGCCAAAAAGAATAAACTTGAAGCAAAAACCGACAAGGCTGGGAATGTTTTGATCAGAAAACCAGCATCCAAGGGAATGGAAAACAAGCCAATCGTTGTACTTCAGGGACACATGGATATGGTCTGCGAGAAAAATGCGGATGTGAAACATGATTTTTCAAAAGATCCAATAAAGGTCAAGGTAGAAGGTAACAAGGTTAGAGCGGAGGGAACGACGTTGGGCGCAGACAATGGGATAGGCATAGCAATAATGCTGTCGATACTTGAAGATAAGAAACTAAAGCATGGTCCAATTGAAGCTCTTTTTACGGTGGATGAGGAAACGGGATTAACGGGAGCCTTTGCAATAGAGCCAGACTTTCTCGATGGCAGGATAATGCTAAACTTGGACAGCGAAGACTTCGGAGTAATAACAATAGGAAGTGCTGGAGGAGGTAATTCCACCATCGAGCTTCCTCTGCAATATACTGAGGCAAAGGAAGATCTCGTTGGATTGAAAATAAAGGTGCATGGATTGAAGGGAGGACATTCGGGAGTAGATATACATGAGCAGAGAGGGAATGCAATAAAGATACTGGCAAGACTACTATGGAAAATAAAGGAAGATTTCCTGCTTGCAGATATCAGTGGTGGAGACAAGATGAATGCCATACCGAGGGAAGCCACCGCAATTCTGTACGTTCAAAAGGAAAAGAAAGAAAGCATCATATCATGTATCAGGGAAAGCGAGAAGGATATTGCGGAAGAGATAAGACTGATAGATCCAGACTTCAAGGTAGAGATAGAAGACTTCAAGGAAAGAAGAAAGGTACTTGATAGAGATTCCCAGAATAAACTTATCAACCTCCTTCATGCTCTCCCGCATGGAGTTGACAGGATGAGCTTCGATGTACCGGGTTTAGTGGAGACATCAACAAATTTGGCTAAAGTGAGCATCGAGAATGGTAAGGCAGTGATAGGTATGAGCTCAAGGAGTGCGATAAAGTCAGCTTTACAGGATATGAGAGATAGGATAAGAGCAACAGCAAGCTTGGCTGGAGCAGAAGTTAAGGAGGATAACCCATATCCGGGCTGGAAGCCAAATCCAAAATCGAGAATACTTGGAATAGCCAAGGAAGTATATAGAGAGATGTTTGGTGAGGAGCCAAAGGTGGAAGCGATCCATGCAGGGCTGGAATGCGGGATAATCGGAGAGAAGTTCCCCGGAATGGACATGATTTCCATTGGGCCAACTATAAAGCATCCCCATTCACCAGACGAGTATGTAGAGATAGACAGCGTGGAGAAGTTTTACAGATACGTGCTGAAATTACTAGAAAGGGTATAGAACGTCTCGATCAGGCGGTATAAATTTAAGTACAGAAATGCATTTCATGGAAAAAACTGAGGAAGGTAGACATGGTAAAGGCGAGGACGATCACAAAGAAAGCAAAAGATAAATGGAGAGCAAAAAGTTGGTATAAGATATTAGCTCCGCCTATGTTCGACAATGTAGTAATAGCTGAAACCCTAGCTGCAGATAAAAACATGCTTATAAACAGAGTTGCCGAGATATCCTTACAGGATCTAACTGGCGATTTCAGGAAATCCCACGTTAAATTATACTTCAAGATAGATGAGGTAGATGGCTCAGATGCCCTAACCAATTTTGTTGGTCATACGCTTACGACGGATTATATTAGAAGATTGATCAGGAGGAGAAGATCAAGGATAGATGGAGTTTTTGATGTCACCACCAAGGATGGAGCGGTTATAAGGCTCAAGCCATTTGCAACTACGGAAAAGAGGATACAAACATCAAAAAAGAGCATTATCAGGAAAATAATGAGGGATACGATAATGGAATATGCAAAGGAAAAGACGCTGGCGGAACTCGTAAAAGGCATTTTTAATGACGAACTATGCAAGGAAATAAGTAAGAACTGTAAGAGTTTCTACCCATTGAGGAAGGTAGAGATATACAAATCTGAACTTCTCAAAAGACCGACTGTCCAAGAAGAACCCAAGAAGGAAGAGGAAAAGGAAGAAGAAACCACATGATAGCTTTGGGTATAGAGGGAACAGCCCATACGATTGGAGTTGGAATTGTGGAAGATTTAAACGATAAATGCAGAGTGCTAGCTAACATCATAAAAATGTACAAACCAGCTGAAGGAGGTATTCACCCAAGAGACGCAGCAAACCACCATGCAACCCATCTTCCTCACCTTGTAACTAAAGCCATCGAATCAGCCAAAATAGATGAAAGAGAAATAGATGTGATAGCATTCTCCAAAGGACCTGGTATGGGTCCATGCCTAAGAACAGCAGCAACCGCAGCCAGAGCACTCGCTTTATACCTGGAAAAACCACTCGTTGGAGTAAACCACTGCGTCGCTCACCTTGAAATCGGTAGGGGAACAACTGGCTGCGAAGATCCCGTTTTGCTTTACGTCTCTGGAGGGAATACACAAATAATAGCCTTCGCAAAAGGCAAATACAGGGTATTTGGAGAAACCTTAGACATTGGAATAGGAAATTGTCTGGATAAGCTCGGAAGATATCTGAACCTGCCATTTCCAAGCGGCCCCATCATAGAGAAGCTAGCTAAAAGGGGGAAAAAGTACCTCGATTTACCTTATACGATAAAGGGAATGGACGTTGCTTTCTCGGGCCTGCTAACTTCCGCTCAGAAGTACTATGAAAAGGGAGAAAGGATAGAAGATATATGTTATTCTGTTCAGGAAACCGCCTTTTCAGCCCTAACCGAAGTTACAGAGAGAGCAATGGCACACGTTGGTAAGGAAGAAGTTTTGTTGGGCGGAGGAGTTGCATCGAATGAAAGATTGAGAGAGATGATTAAGAAAATGGCCGAAGAAAGGGGGGCGAAATTTTTTGTTCCCGAAAAATCGCTCTGCATTGATAATGGAGCAATGATAGCATGGACGGGACTGTTAATGTACAGGTGCGGTATCACTACAAAAGTAGAGGATAGCTTTATTGACCAGCGCTTCAGGACAGATGATGTTATAGTGAAGTGGAGGGAATAAGGTTGCTCATTTACAGGGGAGCGGAGGCAGAAATAATAATGGATACCTACCTTGGGAGGAAGGTCATTAAAAAGAAGAGGATACCAAAGGGATACAGAATACCAGAGTTGGATAAGAGGCTCAGACTGCAAAGAACAAAGGAAGAGGCAAAGCTGATGGTTGAAGCTAGGAGGGGAGGGGTGCCAGTACCGATAATTTATGATGTGAATCTGAAAGAATTCACCATAGTTATGGAGTATGTTGATGGAGAAAGGGTTAAGGAACTAATACCAAAGCTTACTGAAAGGGGGAGAAAGGAAATCTGCACGATGATAGGGAAGAATATAGCGAGGTTACATAATGCAAACATAGTGCATGGAGATTTAACGACGTCGAACATGATTTTTAAAGATGAGAAGGTTTATTTCATAGACTTTGGACTCGGAGAATTTAGCTTTGAAATTGAAAGAAGAGGGGTCGATCTACATCTGTTAATGGAAGCGTTTTCTTCAGCTCATCCAGAATATCCAGACCTTTTCAACCATGTCATGGAAGGGTATCGATCTACTTATAAAGGAAATGCAAGAGAAATAGAGAAAAAGATAGAAGAAATTATAAAGAGAGGGAGGTACATGAAATGAAACTCAGATTCGCCACTCACAATAAAGGAAAGTTCATGGAAGCAAAAGCAATTCTTGAACCTATTGGTATAACCTTGGAGCAATACGATAAAGGCTATCCAGAAATACAGTCAACTTCTCTCGAAGACGTCGCAACCTATGCTGCCGATTTTCTCAAGGATAAGATCGAAAGCCCTTTTTTCCTTGAAGATGCTGGGTTGTTCATCGACGCTTTGAAAGGCTTTCCAGGCGTATATTCGGCATATGTCTTTGCATCTATAGGATGTGAAGGCATACTGAAACTCCTCGAAGATTGCACCGAGAGAGGGGCGCATTTCGAGTCGGTAATAGCTTACATTGAAAACGAGGATGTGAAGATTTTCAAGGGAAGATGCAAGGGTAAGATAGCGATGGAAAAGAGAGGAAATAAGGGTTTTGGCTTCGATCCAATCTTCATACCAAACGGAAGTAATAAAACCTTTGGAGAAATGGAGCCAGAGGAAAAGAACGTTTACTCACATAGGGGTAAATCCATAAGAAAGTTAGCTGAGTACATCGTGAATGGTCTAGCTTAGCTTGGCAACCGTGGCTACCTTATCTCCCTTGCTTAATTTCATTATCCTAACGCCAACCGTGTTCCTTCCCTGCCTCCTTATATCCTTAACGGGTATCCTCGCTACCATACCTCCTTCGCTTGTGAGGAGAATCTCATCGTTTTCATCAACCTCTCTAACAAATATGACCTTTCCATTCCTCTCGTTTGTGATGATGGTCTTAACCCCTTTACTGCCTCTATGGGTCTTTCTGTAAGAACTTAGGGGGGATCTCTTTCCATAGCCATTCTCTGTTATGGTAAGAAGATCCTTTTCTCCCTCAACCAGACAAAGTGAAACAACCCTATCTCCTTCGTTGAGTGATATGCCCTGAACGCCCCTCGCATTTCTCAACATCGGTCTAACCTCATTTTCCTCAAATCTGCAGGCTTGTCCATCAGATGTTGCGATGACCACTTCCTTCCTTCCGTTCGATAACTTTGCACTCACCAGTTCATCGTCCTTATCCAATTTTATGGCTCTGATTCCGTTTGCCCTTATGTTCATGAATTCTAGCAGAGGAGTTTTTTTGATAAAGCCTTTCTTTGTAACAAGGATGAGGAAATGTTTTTCATCAAATTCGCTTACCGGTATAGCAACCTGTATCTTTTCTCCTTTGTTCATCTTTGGAATGAGATTCACAATGGCTCTTCCCCTAGACTGCCTGCTTCCTTCGGGTATCTTATATGCTTTAGTGCAGTATACCTTCCCAGTATTGGTGAAGAAAAGAACAAAATCATGGGTTGTGGCAATAAAGGAATCAATGACCGCATCTCCCTCTTTCATACCAATACCAACTAAACCTTTTCCTCCTCGATGATGGGTTTTATAAGCACCTATTGGAATCCTCTTGACATAACCATCCCTAGTTATGGTTATCACTACTCTCTTCCTTGGTATAAGGTCTTCCACCTTAATTAGAGCGCTTTCTTCCTCAATCAAAGTCCTTCTTTTATCACCAAACTCCCTTTTTATCTCCAGAAGCTCTTTCTTAATCTCTTCTAATATCCTTTCCTTACTTCCAAGTATCTCTTCAAGCTCTTTTATTTTCCTTGTTGTTTCTTCGTGTTCCCTTTTCACTTTCTCGATTTCCAGCCCGGTTAATCTTTGCAACCTCATGTCAAGTATAGACTTTGCTTGTAATTCAGTTAAGGAGAACTTTTCCATCAAGGCTTTTTTTGCCTCTTCTACATCCCTGCTTTTCCTTATAGTTTCTATAACATCATCTATCCTTTTCAGCGCAATCAGCAATCCATCCAAAATATGCAACCTTTCCTTTGCCTTCCTTAACTCGTATTCCGCCCTTCTTGTTACGATCTCTATCCTATGATCTACAAAATGTTTTATCATGTCTTTTAATGAAAGTATCTTTGGCTCTCCATCCAC
>JAGHAD010000062.1 GCA_021161685.1 Thermoplasmata archaeon
GTCTAGCAATTCCATCCCCTCCTAGACCTATTCAAACCGGTCTAGGAGGGGTTTAAATACCTAAATTCATAAAAAGTTGACAGTCTGCGTTTGCCGAACAAGAACACTTAAATAAAGGTTTACTATACCGATGGATGTGGGAATGGACATATCCCTGTTGGCTCCCCTAAGTGGTATCATTGCCCTACTTCTCGCAGCATCACTCGCATATTACGTACTGAAGAAGCCTAGAGGAAACAAGAAGATGATAGAGATATCGGATCATATTTACAAGGGAGCCCTAACTTTCCTGAAAGAAGAATATAGAATAATTGCCGTATTTGCAACCGCCGTAGTAATTCTTCTGGCAATAGCAAGCCTTTTTACAGACATACCATGGGAAACTAGCATTGCCTTCGCCTTGGGAGCTCTCTTTTCAGCCTTGGCGGGAAATGTTGGTATGAGAATAGCCACTAAGGCAAATTCCAGAACCGCAGAAGCTTGCAAGGAAAGTATGCAGAAAGGATTGACTTTGGCTTTTTCCTCCGGCGCTGTCATGGGGTTATCGGTCGTTGGTCTAGGCATAATTGGCATAAGCATTTTCTACTTCATTTATGGAAGCAAGTCAGCAAGCATACTTTTTGGCTTTGGTTTTGGTGCAAGTAGCATAGCACTTTTTGCAAGGGTTGGAGGAGGAATATACACAAAGTCTGCAGATATTGGAGCAGATCTTGTCGGGAAAGTGGAGGCTGGTATACCTGAAGATGATCCCCGCAATCCTGCTGTAATTGCAGATAATGTGGGAGATAACGTTGGTGATGTAGCTGGAATGGGAGCAGATCTTTTTGAAAGCTATGTAGATTCGATAATATCTGGCATGAGCCTTGGTTTGATTTTATCTCTCTATGGCAAGTACGGTATCATCTATCCCATGGTAATTGCATCTCTTGGAATTTTTTCCTCGATTATTGCCATGATATTTGTGAAAGCCAAAAACCCTTATACTGCCCTTAGAAACGGCCTCTTTGGTTCAACCATCATCTTCTCCATCCTTTCTTTTATAGTTACCTATTACTTAATTGGAGATTTGAGCCCATTCTTTGCCATCTTCGTTGGTCTGATCGACGGTGTGATAATCGGCTTATCCACAGAGTACTTCACCTCTCACCAGAGAAAGCCGGCAAAGAAGATAGCAGAGGCAGCAAAAACTGGAGCTGCAACTAACATATTAATGGGATTATCCGTCGGCATGCTAAGTACCTTAATACCCATTATAGCAACAGCCATAGCAATGGTCTTAGCTTATGAGTTTTCTGGTTTCTATGGAATTGCCCTTGCCGCAATAGGTATGTTATCAACGCTTGGCATTTCTCTCGCCACCGATTGCTATGGTCCAGTGGCTGACAATGCCGCTGGCATATCTGAGATGGCAGGGTTGGGAGAAGAAGTCAGAAGAAGGACGGAAGAGCTGGATGCGGTTGGAAATACCACCGCTGCAATGGGTAAAGGTTTTGCAATTGGATCCGCTGCAATAACTGCTTTAGCTTTAATCTTCACCTTTGTCAATAGAGCGTTGAGTTTAGGAGCAAAAATGGACATATCTCTAACTTCCCCTTACCTGACCGCCGGTCTCTTCATAGGAGGCATGCTTCCGTTTATTTTTTCGGCGGTGACGCTTGGAGCTGTGGGAAAGACTGCAGAGAAAATGGTGAACGAAGTTAGAAGACAATTCAGGGAGAAAGGGATACTTGAGGGAAAAGGAAAGCCAGATTATGAAAGCTGTATTAGGATTTCCACGAGGGGGGCACTGAGGGAAATGGTCGCGCCTTCCTTATTAGCTGTTGTAGTTCCCATAGTTGTGGGTATATGGAAAGTAGAAGCTCTTGCTGGCTTACTGATCGGTGCAACTGCTACTGGTTTCCTACTTGCCATTTTCCTGGCGAATGCCGGAGGAGCGTGGGATAATGCAAAGAAGTACATAGAGGAAGGGCATCTTGGAGGGAAGGGAAGCGATACCCACAAGGCTGCGGTCGTTGGAGATACGGTTGGAGATCCGTGCAAAGATACCTCTGGTCCATCCCTAAACATCCTCATAAAGCTCATGTCAATTGTCTCATTGGTTTTCCTTCCATTGTTTATTTCGGCATAACAAAGTGCCCATAAATTCTTCAAGTCTGTCAAAGTCTGTCAAATCCATATTTCTTATACCTTTTCGTCACCAAGCGAATTACGACATGCTTTTGTTTACACGAAATCTTTATTAGATTATTTTGACTTAGCCTTAGTGGATGGGATGCACGGGGATTCGTTGAATGAGAAATTGAAATTAATACACTCATTTGTTGATTCTTTAAATCTTCAATCACCGGAAGAAGCAACAAGAATGGGACCGCCTTTCCTTATTTTTGAAAATACGAAAAATGTTGAGGAACTTTTCCTCAATCCCTCCTTGATATCGAACAAGATCGAAGAATTCGATTTACAAACTAAAATGATATCTTCCACCGAGCCAGAGGATATCGATGTACATCTAGATAGAAAATTGGAAGAAATCGAAGAAAAATTGGATAAATTGTTGCCTACGAAAGAAAAGGCAGAGGAAATCGAGCGGAAAGAAGAAATCGAGGTCAAAGAAACGAAAGAAAAGGTTGTGGATGAAAAGGGTGGATTTGGTTGGAAAGGTCTTGGCAAAAGGAGGATAGTCTTTGACGAGATTTCTAGAGAATACAAGTACATCGTGATAGAACCAAAATTAACGGATGAGGAGGAAAAAGTTAAGCAAGAACTGATCGAGCTCTTTAGATTGCTAGCCGACATTCCCGTTTTTGATGCGAGCGAGGAAGAGAAAGAGAAAGCCTTGATTGAATCTATGGAGAAGCTAATAGAGGATAACAGGATAAGCATACCACAAGATTCCAAGGATAGGATCTTCTACTACCTCATCAGGGATTTTATTGGCTATGGCAAGATAGATATCATGATGAGAGATGATGATATAGAAGATATATCTTGTGATGGCTACAGCGTTCCCGTCTTTGTTCATCACAGGAAATACCAATCCATTGAAAGTAACATCAGGTTCAGGGATAGAGAAGAACTCGATTCATTTGTGATAAGACTTGCTCAGATATGTGGAAAGCAGATATCGGTGTATGCCCCCATTGTTGATGGCAAACTCCCCGATGGTTCTAGATTGCAGGCAACGCTCTCAAAAACAGTTACCGATGAATCTACCTTTACGATAAGGAGATTCAGAAAAAATCCACTTACTCCAATAGACCTCATAGAGAGCAACACGATGTCGATCGAAATGGCTGCGTACTTCTGGCTCGCCATAGAAAATGGAGCATCCATACTCTTCTGCGGAGGAACTGGTAGCGGTAAGACTTCAACATTGAATGCCCTGTCATTATTTATACCATATTCCCACAAAATAGTATCCATAGAAGACACTAGAGAGGTCAATCTGCCTCACAAAAACTGGATAGCGGGAACCACAAGAGAAGGCTTCTCAACCGCCGAAAGGGAAAAGACGGGCAAGGATATAGATATGTTCGATCTCATCAGAGCTGGTTTGAGGCAAAGACCCAGAGTCATTATTGTAGGAGAGGTAAGGGGAAGGGAAGCTTATGTCCTATTTCAAGCCATGGCCACTGGACATACCTCATATGCGACCATCCATGCAGATAGCATATATTCCTTAATCCAAAGGTTGGAGAACCCCCCGATATCCCTACCAAGAGCACTTCTCACCTCTCTTGATATAATCGTGTTCATCAATGCGATACCAGTTGGTAAGAAATTGATAAGAAGGATAACTAGTGTGACGGAAATTATAAAAATGGATCCCGATACAAAGCAACTCATTTTCACCCAGCCTTTCGTATGGGTATCAAAGGTAGAGGATAGGTTCAAGAGCTCAGGTACCAGCAAGGTCCTTACGAATATAAGGCTTATGAATGGATGGAGTGAGGAAAGACTCAGAGAAGAGATAAACAACAGGATAAAAGTACTGGACTGGATGAGAAAAAACAACGTAAGAAATTACAAGGATGTGGCTTCTATCATATCTGCCTACTACAAGGATCCAGAAGCTGTTTTGAAGAATCCGGGCGCCTTCCTGAAAAAAGAGCCAGAGGAAAAAAGAGAGGAGCAAAAGAAGGTAGAGGCAAAGCCCGCAGAGAAGGAAAGTTTCTTCACATCCATGATAAGGAAGTTGTGGAGAAGATGAGATCGAATGCGTACACTAGGTTTTGTAGAAGATTGATGCTAAGGCTTGTCGAAAAATTACAGCTGGAAGATATAAGCAAAAAACACATGTTGGAAAAAGCAAACATAAAGATGACTTATAAAGAATACGTATCAACAGCCATAATGACCTCTCTCTTGTCCTTTATAACTTCCTTGGTCATCTCCATCATGCTGTACTTGATGAATCCTTTCCCATTATCATTCCTGGTTGCCATCGTCTTGCCCATACTAATTCCACTTTTTACTTCCGCGTACTTCATCATTAGGCCAACATCCATGATCAAGAAAAGAGAGAAGGAGATAGACAGGTTGCTACCTTATGTAACAAACTTTGTGAGTACGATGGCATCTGCTGGTCTCTCTCCAGCTGAAATATTCAAAACTCTTTCTAGGGTTGATATATACGGGGAAATAAAAGAAGAATCGAAGAAGATAGCTAAAGAGATATACATAATGGGGGTCGACACGATAACCGCCCTAAAGCACGCGATAGAAGTTTCTCCCTCCAGAAAATTCAAGGAATTTTTACAGGGGATAGTGGGAACCATACAATCTGGAAGTGACTTGAATGCGTACTTTGAAAACAAGGTTAAGGAGTATATGGTTGATGACCTTGCATCTAGAAAGAAAAGCTTGGAAAACCTTGCTGTACTAGCTGAGACTTTTATCATTACCGTCATTGCATTCCCGTTGTTCCTCGTCATTGTTATCTCTATCATGAGCTTTACAAGTGGCGGAGCCGGTATTCCATTTAGTTTCTTGTTTGTACTCTCCTTGATTATCCTCCCATTGGCTTATATTGGTTATTATGTTTTGATGAAAGGAGTTTCGGTGGAACCATGAAAGAGAAGTATAATGTAAAGAGGGTTTATGGAGGGGGTTTTTCCGATGAATTAATTTTAGCAATCAGTTTTTCTGCATCAATGCCTCTCTTTTTCCTTTCGCTCATGTCCTTCATGGGAAAACTTGACTTGCCAAAGGATAGTTTCATGGATTTCTTAGTTGCTGGAATTCTTCTGATAGTTGGTCCAGTGGGCTTTTACAATGCACACAAGGCGAAGAAAAAGAAAGAGATAGAAGACAGGTTACCGGATTTTTTAAGGGAAGTTGGCAGTTCAACCTCATCTGGCACAACGGTCTTTGATGCAATCAGGATGGCATCGAATGGAGATTTTGGTGCACTTACAAAGGAAATAAAACTCATGTCATCCCAGCTTTCTTGGGGCATACCTATAAAGGAGGTTTTACTTAACTTTTCTAAAAGACTCAAGTCGAAACCGGTAGAGAGAGCGGTACTTACGATAAACAAAGCTATTGACATGGGTGGAAACACTTCGGATGCTTTCTATGCGGCAGCTAAGGAAATAGAACAAATAAAACTGGTGGAAAGACAAAGGAGGATCGAGATGTCCATGTACAGTCTTGTTATTCTCGTGAGCTTCTTTGTATTTCTCGCAGTTATTCTCATCATAAACTCCATGATCTTCTCTTCATTTTTTTCAATTCAAGAAAAGCTTGGAGGAGCTGAGGTAGGTGGATTGAGCTTTGGAGGAGTAGATAAATACACCCTCAAGTGTGCTTTCTTCTCTTTCATCTTGGTCCACAGCATAGGAGCTGGTCTCCTTGGTGGTTTTATGATGGATGGAAAGCTGTCTTCTGGCGTGAGATATGTTTTCCTTTTAGTCCTTATTTCATTTCTCGCGATAAAGTTCTTGATGTAGGCAAGTTTAAATAGGAGGAGTTTCAAAGAACTATAGAGGAGGGGTGGAGTGAGAAGAGATTGTGCGGTAGTTGAGATTCTTGATACTGTCTTATTGCTAGCCGTTGGAATAGCGGTATTTGCCGTAATTGCCCTTTCCCTGCTCCCTCTACCCGTGCCAGCAACTCCTCCAAAGGTGTCTCTATCTGCATACATAAGGGGGAATTACGTCTTTATAGAACACATGGGCGGAGATGCCTTAAATTTCAGCTCGGTGGAGATATCAGTACATATAGGTGGAGAGGCTATGCCAAAACCAAGTCTTCATGAGATAAATAGAAACGGATTGTGGGAATGTGGGGAGTTTGTGAGGTATCCTTACAGCTCCAACAAGACCGTTAGCGTGTTAGTAGTTGACAGGAATAATGGCTTTGTTCTACTCCATGGTAACTTGAAGAGGGAGGAGAAAATTTACATTGGGGCGCCTCCTCCCATCTTGGTTTCTAGCCTAAGGACAAATTCTACCGATGAAGATTTAATATGCTATGCACCTCCGGTAAAGAACTTCAGTCCCAAAACGTTTATCTATAGCTGGAGACTGAACGGAGAGCCATTTACTGAGGTATTGTTACCTTTTGATACGGATAGTTCATCTTCAGCGAAGGATTATTCTGGAAATGGATATAACGCTGTTGTTAATGGAGCCACTTGGGTAAGTAACGGAAAAATTGGAGGGTGTTACTTATTTGATGGGGTCAACGACAACATTGTTGTCTCTAACCTTCCTTCAATTTTTGAAGATACAAGCAGAAGCAATTTCACCATATCATTCTGGATAAAGTGTACAAACGTTTCCAAGGGTTGCTTATTTGAAGCGTACAAAAACAAATCAAACTTCGTGAGAATTTTCCTAGATAACGGCAGTATAAATTCTGTCATATGCAAAGAAGGAAAGAAAATATGGGTAAAAAGTGGTTGTTCTATCATAAACGATACATGGTACTATATTGCCGTTACGTGGAAATTAAGCAAAGGTAGCATGGAAATATACATAAACTCCACAAACTACACATCTTTAGAGTCTGGGAATGTCGGGAATGAAGGGATAAAAAGATTAACCATCGGTAGCAATTCCACTGGGAGAAATCACTTTTCTGGCTACATAGATGATCTCATCATATACAGAAGAGCTTTATCCGCTGTCCAGATAAGCCAGAACTATATGGATAGTAAGGATGGTTTTACCGATCATAGAACGATCGTCGCAGACGAAACGAGGCTTGGGGAAGTATGGTCATGCAAAATATTCCCAAATGATGGAAAGGAAGATGGAGAGGTTATAGAATCTGAATTGCTCTGGATATCACCATATCAAGGGGGTGGTTGATGATGCGATTCGCCGTGTTAGTTGCCGTCATTCTCCTTCTTGTGTATCTTCCCGTTCTTCCAGGCAGCAAAGCTGAAGGCTACGAAACTTACGACGGTCTGGATCTCGCTTTAGCCATACTTGCGGATCCTTCTACCCTGATAAATTCTAGCTACAAGGACACCGATCAAAGTGGACAATTCAGACAGAAAATAGTATTGAATTCACTTGGTGTACTTCAGCCCACGGATGGAGATAGCTTTATTCTGCTCAGTACAGGGATAGCTGGAAGTGTGCCTGTAACAACCGATGGTCTGGATCCAGGAAGTGAAAGGGGAACGTGGTTCGGTAAAAAATATCCTGGCCCGGGTGATTTATATGACAGGGCTGTTTTGAAGTTAACCCTAAGGGTTCCTCCTGGAATGCATTACATATCTTATGATCTCCAGTTCTTTAGTATGGAATATCCAGATTATGTAGGAACCATATACAATGACAAAGTTATTGTCACCGTTGATTCCCCTTCAAAGGGCGTAACAACCTATAACTTTAGCGTAAACAGCGGTGACTTTGTCTTCGAATCCCCGGATATACCTGGTACGGGCTTTGATTTGTACTCAATTGATAGGTACACTGGGCAACCTGTTGATCCCTCTGGAGTTAGCTGGGTAACTAGAACACCGCATGAAAGAAAATACTCAGATGCTGGAGCAAGTGCGCTGATCACGAGAAGCCATCCCGTATCTCCGAATGAAAACATAACGATAACTTTTGACATTTCTGATGAAGGGGACAATCAATTTGATAGCGCAGTTTTTATAGATAATGTTCGCTTTACGGGTTTTGCGCTTCCCTCGATAA
>JAGHAD010000004.1 GCA_021161685.1 Thermoplasmata archaeon
CAGTTGGAGGTAGAAGAGCACATCCACCAAAGGCGGAGAAGAACTGGAAAGAAAAAATTAATAAGAAAGAAAAGTCTCTTTCGATTCTATCAGCTCTTGCTTCCACGTCGAATCCGGAATTGGTAAAAGCTAGGGGCCACAGATTTGATGAAAAACTGACTTTACCCATAGTTGTTGAGGATTCCTTTAATAACTTATCAAAAACAAAGGAAGTCGTTAACTTCCTCAAAAAAATAGGCGTTTACCAAGATATAGAGAGGGCAGAGAACGGAAGAAAAATAAGGGCTGGAAAGGGCAAGAGAAGGGGAAGAAAGTACAAGCAACCGAAATCTCTCCTCGTAATAGCTGAAGGTGAAAGCGTTCACAAGAGTGCCAGAAACTTAGCTGGAGTTGATGTAGTGAAGCCGGATCAGCTCAACATAGAGCACCTTGCTCCAGGCGGAGTTGCTGGAAGGTTAACTTTAATGACCCTTTCCGCATTAAAATATTTGGGTGAGAAGCAATGGATCCATATGAGATAATACTCTACCCATACGTTACAGAGAAGACAATGGAGGCGATCGAAAAGAAAAATGCATTAGAATTCATAGTTGCGAGAAAAGCTAACAAGAAACAGATAAAGGAGGCTGTAGAAAAAGCATTTAACGTAAAAGTAAAATCTGTCAATACGAAAATAACGAAGAGAGGAAAGCATGCGATTGTAACCCTGAAACCAGAATATAGCGCCGAGGAAGTTGGCATGAGAATAGGTATATTCTGAGGTTAGTGATATGGGGAAAAAATTGATCTGCCAGAGGAGAGGGAGAGGAACTTCAAAATTCAAGGTACCGGAGAGAAGTTCTCTAGCTGAGATTAAATATCCATACGAGAGAAAATTTGAAGGAGTGGTTACTGAAATAGTTAGAGATGCTATACATACCGCTCCAATTATGAAAGTCAGGTCAAAGGACAATGGAAAAACGATTCTGCTTCTGGCGGCTGAAGGCATACAGGTCGGGCAAACCATAAAGATAACAGAAGATGAAATAGCTATAGGTAATGTTCTTCCAATGGGTAAAATACCAGAAGGTTATCCAATTTACAATGTTGAACTTAACCCTGGAGATGGAGGGAAATTGGTAAGGTCTGCAGGAACCCATGCCACCGTCGTTTCCCACTCAGGAGATAAAACGGTTATACAGCTTCCATCTGGAAAATTTAAAACTTTATCATCCGATTGCAGAGCAACCATAGGAATACCAGCTGGGGGAGGAAGGAAGGATAAGCCTTTCGTTAAAGCTGGAAAAAAATACTACCACATGAGAGCAAGAGGAAGAGTTTACCCAATAGTTAGAGGGGTTGCCATGAATCCAGTTTCCCACCCCCATGGAGGAGGTTCGCATCAGCATGTTGGCAAGCCATCTACCGTTAGAAAGGGCATGCCGCCTGGAAAGAAAGTTGGTAGTATAGGCGCCAGAAGAACGGGCAGGAGGAAGTGAAATGGAAGAGGAGAGGTTAAGTAGAAGAAAGAGAAAAGCAAGAAAAAAACTTGAAATTACCGCCAGAAAGTTTACGTACAGAGGAAAAACCTTGGAAGAATTGCAAAGCATGTCTATAGAAGAACTCCTGCCTTTCTTGCCCGCAAGAGCAAGAAGGACCTTACGAAGGGGCTTAACTAGAGAGCAGGAAAAGCTACTGAGGGATATTATCGAAGCTGATCCAGATGAAGTTGTTAAAACTCACCGGAGAGATATGATTATACTCCCCCAATTCGTTGGAAAAACGATTGGAGTACATAACGGTAAAGAATTTTTACCAGTAAAGATTCAGCCAGAGATGATAGGGCATTACCTCGGAGAATTTGCCCTCACAAGAAAAAGGGTTAAGCACAGCGGACCTGGAGTTGGAGCAACAAGATCATCCAAATACATGCCTCTCAAGTGATGAACATGGGAAGAAATTATTCCGTAAAGGATATCGATCCAGAAAAAACAGCTAAGGCATATGGTTTCGAACTCCACTGTTCTCCAAAGGCATCCATGAATATAGCAAGAGAGATAAGGGGAATGAAACTTCAAGATGCTAAAAAATATTTGGAGGGGGTGATAAATCTCAGGAGAGCGGTACCTTTCAAAAGGTATAACAAGACGGTTTCTCACAAGAAGGGCATTGGTCCAGGTAGATATCCGCAAAAGGCAGCAAAATGCATTCTTAAAGTCTTGGAAAATGCGGAGAACAATGCTGAATATAAAGGTCTGGATCCAAAGTCTATGATAATAAAGCATATATCAGCTTATAGGGGGAGAGAAATCAAGGGCTACATGCCAAGAGCTTTTGGTAGAGCAACTCCAAAAAATGAACAAACAACTAACGTAGAGGTTATTTTAGAGGAGGTTGAGTAAGGGTGATAGAGCAAAAGTTTATCAAGGAAAGTATAAAACGTCAGACGATAAAGGAATACTTAAAAGAAAGGCTGGCTGGAGCGGGATTTGGAGGGGTAGAGATACAGAGAACTCCAATGGGAACGAGAATAACGATAATAGCGGAGAGACCGGGTTTAGTTATCGGGAGAGGAGGGGCAAACATAACCAAACTGACCGAAGAGATCAAGGAGAAATTTAATGTTGATAATCCCCAGATTGAAATAATTGAATCCGGAGAAAATACTCCACTCAATGCCCAAATAATGGCGGAAAAGCTTGCAGAGGCTTTGGAAAGAGGCTGGCACTTCAGAAGAGCTGGACATTCAATCGTAAGGAGGATAATGGAAGCTGGAGCAAAGGGATGTCAAGTTGTAATCTCTGGTAAGCTTACTGGAGCTAGGCATAGAACAGAGAAATTTACGGAAGGTCACATAAAGTATTGTGGAGAGGTTGCGAAGGAAGTAATGGAGGAAGGTTTTGCGATCGCCAAGAAAAAGCCCGGAGTTTTGGGGGTTAGAGTAAAAATAATGAAGCCAGATAGCAAATTACCGGATGAGATAAACATAAAAGCACCTGCGGAGGAGAAAGTTGAAAAGAAATTGACGGATATTAAGGGAGTTGGAGAGAGGGTTGCGAAGGAGCTCGAGAAAAAGGGTATAAAATCGATTGAGGATTTAGAAGCAATGTCAGTAGAAGAGTTGGCGGAAATTGAAGGGCTGGATAAAAAAACTGCAAAAGCAATTAAGGAACAACTGAAGAAATTAAGGAAAGAGGGCATCGAGACATGAAAATTAGGGAAATAAGAGAAATGACACCAGAGGAAAGAGAGAAAAAATTAAGGGAGCTTAGGGAAGAACTCATGCACGAGAGAGGAGTATCAGCTATGGGAGGTTCACCCCCCTCCCCTGGGAGAATGAGGAAATTGAGAAGAACGATAGCGAGATTATTAACTATAATCAATGAAGAAAGGAGAAGGGAAAAATGACCGAGATATGTCCTAAGTGTGGTTTGCCAAAAGAACTGTGCGTTTGCGAAGAGATAGCGAAGGAGCAGCAGAAGGTAGAGATAAGAATAGACAGGAGAAGGTACGGAAAAACGATGACAATCATAGAAGGTCTCGATCCAAACGATACAGACATGAAATCCCTAGTTAGTAAGTTGAAATCGGTTTGTGCGAGTGGGGGAACAATAAAAGATGGAAGGATCGAGTTGCAGGGAGATCACAGGAACAAGGTGAAAGAATACCTAGAGAAACTCGGCTACAATGTTGAGGTTATCTGAGGGGAGGCAATGAAAGAAGAAATGCTATTTGTCAAGGGGGAGTTAATAGGAAGGAAGGTTAAAATATGCGAATGCAAGGATCCCACATGGAGTGGTAGGGAAGGGAAGATAGTCGATGAAACGAAAAATACCTTTACAATAGAAATAGATGGAAAAGAAAAGATGATAGCCAAGGACATTGCTTCGTTTGAATTCGACCTTGGTGGTAGAAAAATTAAAATAGAGGGAATTAGGCTAAGGTATAGGCCCGAAGATAGGATCAAGAAGGCGAGGTAGGACCATGGCAAAGGGAAGAGATATAGGTCTGGATGTTCCCATACCAGAGGAGGAATGCGACGATAAGAACTGTCCATTCCATGGTACACTTCCGGTTAGAGGGCAGATACTGGAGGGAGAAGTGGTCTCAGATAAAATGGAAAAGACAGTTGTGGTCAAGAGAGAGTACCTTCATTACCTTCCAAAGTATGAAAGGTATGAGAAAAGGACATCCAAATATCTGGCTCATGCTCCCCCATGCTTAAAGGTAAAAGTAGGTGACAAGGTTAAGATAGCTGAATGCAGGCCATTAAGTAAGGCTGTATCCTTTGTTGTTATACAAAAACTGGAAGAGGGTAAGAAATGAAGGCGATACCTGGTAGGAATTTAAGGGGTTTACCGGTAGGAGCAAGGTTGGAGTGCGTTGACAATACCGGAGCCAAGGAGTTAGAAATTATAATGGTGCCAAATATAAAAGGGGTGCACAGAAGAGTACCTTCAGCTGGAGTCGGGGATAGGGTGATAGTTAGTGTTAAGAAAGGGAAAGTAGAATTGAGGAAGCAGGTATTTCATGCGGTCATAGTTAGGCAAAGGAGACCATTCAGAAGACCTAGTGGAGTGATGGTGCAGTTTGAAGACAATGCTGCGGTGCTTATAACTCCAACTGGCGACATGAAAGGTTCCATGATAAAGGGACCGGTTGCTTTGGAGGCTGCGGAGAGATGGCCAAAGATAGCGGCTGCCGCATCTATGATAGTATGAGGGGTTAGCATGGTATCGAGCCAACCAAGAAAACAGAGAAAGTTCTTTTTCAATGCTCCATTTCATAAAAGAAGGAAATTTCTTTCCGCTCATCTTGCAGAGGATCTCATGATCAAGTATAACAGGAGGAGCGTTCCAATAGTTAAAGGAGATACGGTAAAGATAATGAGGGGAGAGTACAAAGGGCATGTTGAAAAGGTTGCTGGAGTGGATGTTAAGAAAGGAAGGGTAGAGGTCGAGGGAGTAACCTTAACCAAGGCGGATGGAAAGAAAGTCCCTAGACCCATTCATCCAAGTAATTTGCTGATAACGAAGCTCAACCTTGCAGATCCATGGAGGAGAAAATTCCTTGAAAGGGGTTTGCCTGAAGAGGTCAAGGAAGAGATAGAAAGAGAAGCTGAAGAACAGCTGAAGGAAATAGAAGAGGAAGAGGTTGAAGAAAAGGAGGTGGAGGATGAGCAAACATCTAAAGAGGCTGGCGGCGCCTAGATCGCTCTCTATAAAAAGAAAAATTGCAAAGTGGACGATTAAGCCTTCCCCAGGTCCACATCCTGCAGATAGATGTATACCTTTGGGTATAGTAGTTAGGGATATGCTCTCACTCTGTGATAATAGAAAGGAAGCAAAGAAAATAATTGGAAGTGGAGAGATCCTCGTTGATGGTAAACCTAGGAAGGACTTGAAATTTCCTTGTGGCTTGATGGATGTTATTTCGATACCAAAGCTAGACAAGAGCTATCGCATTCTTTTTGATAAAAAAGGTAGACTAACCTTGGTCCCCATCGAGGGGGATGAAGAAAACTGGAAGCTCTGTTTGATTAAGAACAAAACCACTTTGAAGGGGAACAGGAGGCAGTTAAATTTGCATGATGGCAGGAATATAATCGTTGAGGAAGATAAATTCAAAACTGGAGATACGATCAAGTTGTCGCTCAAAGACAACAAGATAATAGATGTTTATCCAATGGAGAAAGGAATAACTGCTCTGATAACGGGAGGATCTCATATAGGGGAGGTTGCAAAAATAGAGAGCATCGAGATAAGAAGATCCTTCCAGCCAAACATGGTAACGTTGATGAAGGAAGGCAAAAAATTTTCCACGATAAAGGATTATGTTTTCCCAATAGGTAGAGACGCTCCCGCCATCACTCTACCAGAGGTGAAGGCAGTATGAATACTCAAAATCCAATGCTCGAACCAAGGGTTGCGAAAGTTACGATCAACATAGGTGTAGGAGAGGCTGGAGAAAAGCTCGAAAAGGCAATGAAAGTTCTGGAAAGGTTAACTGGAAGAAAGCCCGTTAAGACAATATCAAAGACGACAAATAAGGATTTTGGGATAAGGAAAGGTTTACCTATAGGTTGCAAAGTCACCTTGAGAAAAAAAGAGGCAGAGGACTTCCTGAAAAAGGTCTTTGCTCTGAGAGACAACAAAATACCTTCTTATTCGTTTGATGATGAAGGAAATTTCTCCATAGGTATTCCAGACTATACTCTCTTTCCAGATCAAAAGTACGACCCAGATATCGGAATCTTTGGCATGGACATATGCGTAACCTTGGAAAGACCTGGATATCGGATAAAGCACAGGAAGATAGCGAGAAGAAAAATACCGAAAAGGCACAGGATCGCAAGGAGAGAAGCCATGGAGTTCATAAGTAAGAAATTCAACGTCGAGGTGGTGAGATGATCAAGATAAAGGAGAGGAAGAAAAAGTACGGCAGGGTAGATGGGTGCGTGAGGTGCGGTAGAAAGAGAGGGATTATAAGGAGATACGGCTTGCACCTCTGTAGGCAATGCTTTAGAGAGATAGCGGAAGAACTCGGATTTAAGAAATATTCTTGAGGAGGTATATTATGCAGCACGATCCACTAGCAGATGCCTTATCTGCCATAAAGAATGCGGAACATAAAGGTAAGCAAAAATGCACAATCAAGCCCGCATCTAAACTGATAGGTAATGTTCTAGACGTGATGAAGGAAGAAGGTTACATAGGGTCGTACGAATTCAGAGATGACCATAAGGCTGGAATATACGAAGTTGAACTGATCGGTGCCATAAACGATTGTGGAGCCATAAAGCCAAGGTTTCCGGTTAAAAGGGATGAGATGGAAAAGTGGGAAAAGAGATATCTACCAGCTAGGGATTTTGGGGTACTCATCCTGACTACTAACAAGGGAGTGATGTCCAACAAGAAAGCCAAGGAGATTGGTATAGGAGGAAAATTACTCGCATACGTTTACTAGGGGGTTGTATGCCAAAGATGGAAGAGGTGAAAAGGGTCGTTGAAATACCGGAAAAGGTTGAGGTTAATGTGTATAAGGATGAGAACAGGGTAGAAGTTAAAGGTGAGAAGGGAGAACTGAGCAGGAGTTTTCCTCACCCAAAAGTGGTGATAGAAAAGAAAGGTAACATCATTGAAATATCATGTAAGAAGCCAAGGAGAAGGGACCTAGCTATGGTAGGTACCTGTGCAGCTCATATCAGAAACATGATAAAGGGTGTAACCAGGGGATTCGAATACAGGATGAAGATAGTTTACTCCCATTTCCCAATAAAGGCAGAGGTTAAAGGAAATCAATTCCTGATACATAACTTCCTTGGAGAGAGAGTTCCAAGGGTTGCTAAGATACTGGATGGAGTTGAAATAGAGATAAAAGGAAATGATGTTTTTGTTAGGGGGATTGATAAGGAAAAGGTTGGACAAACGGTTGCGAACATAGAATTGGCAACGAGAATTAAAAACAGGGATGTTAGAGTCTTTCAGGATGGAATATACAGAGTATCCAGAGGTGATTAGATGGAAAAGGAGAAGTTCGTTGAGGAAATAACGAAGATTCCAGGCATTGGTAAAGTGAAAGCGGAAGCCTTGTTCAATGCAGGTTACGATTCAATAGATAAGATAAGAGAAGCCCCAATAGAAGATCTCGCAAAGGTGAAGGGAATTGGAGAAAACCTTGCAAAAAAGTTAAAGGAGGAAATTGAAAAATTAAAACCAGAAGAGAAACCGGAAAAACCAGAAGAAGTGAAACCAAAGAAAAAGCCAAAGTTAAGCGAGGAAGTGAAGAGAGCACTGGAATTGAAGAAAGAGAAGAAAATCCCAGAATTCAGAAGACAGGAATGGTTTAGATACAAGAGGCTTGGAGAGAGCTGGAGAAGACCGAAGGGCTTACATTCAAAGTACAGAAGGAACCTGAAATACAGACCAAAGTTGGTAAGGATTGGTTTTAGAACGCCAAAGGCGGCAAGGGGATTACATCCATCTGGATTTGAAGAAGTTCTCGTTTATAATGTTAAGGATTTGGAGAAGATAGATCCAGATAGGCAGGCTGCGAGAATAGGGAAGACGGTTGGTACAAGGAAGAGGATGGAAATCATTTCAAAGGCGGATGAGCTTGGCATAAAAATTCTGAATAGGGGTGGAGCATGACAAATCTGTTGCATCAAAGAAGACTAGCTGCGGAGATATTGAAGTGTGGTATAAACAGGGTTTGGATAGATGAAGATAGGTGCGAAGAGGTTGCAAAAGCTGTAACGAGAAATGATATCAGGATACTCATAAAGGGGGGAGCCATAAAGAAAAAGCCAATAAAGGGTATTTCAAGTGGAAGAAAGAAGAAATTAAGACTCCAGAAGGCGAAAGGAAGAAGGAGAGGACAAGGATCAAGGAAGGGAGCGAAATACGCCAGGTTACCAAGAAAGAGGAGATGGATAATGACCATAAGGGCTATAAGGACTTATCTAAAAGAACTCAGGGATAAAGGACTTATAGACAGACATACCTACAGAATCTACTACAGAAGGGCAAAGGGAGGAGAATTTAAAAGCAAAGCCCACTTAAGGTCACACTTAATCTCAGACGGTCTCCTGAGGGAGGAAAAAGCATGAGTTATAAACCAAAATTCAAGAGGCACAGGTTGGGAATAACGGATTACAGGAAAAGAAAAAAGTTACTGAAGTCTAGAAAAATAAGAGCGGTGATAAGGAAATCTCTCAAATACATAAGGGTACAATTTGTCAAATACGATGAGAAAGGAGATATCGTGCTAGCTTCTGCAATTTCCAGCGATTTGGAGAGATTTGGATGGAAAGAAGCTCCGAAGGATACGACTCCAGCCGCCTATCTTACGGGATTACTTGCGGGTAAGAGGGCAAAGAGCAAAGGGATAACGGAGTGCATAGTGGATATTGGCAGATACACCCCAACTAGGGGATCAAGATTGTTTGCTGCAGTTAAGGGAATAATAGATGCTGGTATCAAATGTCCATGTGATGAATCGGTCTTTCCAAGTGAAGACAGGATAAAGGAGAAACATTTAAAAATAAAGCCCGACGTTAGTGTTGATGAAGTCAGAGAAAAAATACTTGGAGGTAGCTTGGATGGAGGATGCTGAAGCTCAACTTGAGATTGAATGGGAACCAAGAACAAGGCTCGGCAGGATGGTTAAGAAAGGAGAGATCAAAACAATAGCCGAAGCTCTAAGAACAGGTCTACCACTGAAAGAACCAGAGATAGTTGATATCTTGCTTCCAGACCTAAAAGATGAAATTATAGATATAAAGATGGTTCAGAGGATGACCGATTCTGGTAGAAGGGTTAAGTTTGCCATAACCGCCGTCGTGGGAAATGAAGATGGTTACGTTGGACTTGGTCAAGCGAAAGGGAGGGAAGTTGGAGCAACCATAAGGAAAGCCATAGATGATGCAAAACTCAACATCATAGAGATAAGGAGAGGATGCGGTTCTTGGGAATGTGGCTGTGGAAAACCGCATACATTACCATTTGCGGTTTCCGGTAAGTGTGGTTCTGTAGAAGTTCTATTCAAGCCAGCTCCTCAGGGTTTAGGATTAGCGTGTGGAGATGTGGCAAAGAAAATCCTAAGTATAGCTGGAGTAAAGGACATCTGGGCTTTTGCAAGGGGAACAACCAGGACAAAGGTAAACTATGCAAAAGCGGTCTTCGATGCATTGAAGAGAAATGCGGAGATGAGGATACCGGAAAGCAAGAAGAAATTATTGAGTATAGTTTCTGGCTCAGCTGGTTTTGCGGGGGAGTAAAATGCTGTTTTCCGTGATAAGGATAAGGGGAAGGATAAATGTTAGAAACGATATAGAAAGAACCTTGCAAATGCTAAGGTTGACGAGAGTCAATCACTGCGTGCTCGTCAATGATACCGATAGCTACAAGGGGATGTTGAAAAAGGCGAAGGATTACATAACGTGGGGAGAAATTAACAAGGAGACACTCATAGAACTTATCAAGCGTAGGGGAAGATTGATCGGAGATAAACCAATAACTGAGGATTACATCAAAGCTTCGACCAATTTCAATTCAATAGAGGAACTGGCGGATGCTCTTCTAGATGGAGAAGTGAAGTACAAGGATCTACCAAATGTAAAACCCATTTTTAGACTACATCCTCCACGTGGGGGCTATGAAGGGATAAAAAGACCTTTCAGCTTGAAAGGAGCTTTAGGATACAGGGGAGAAAAGATAAATGAATTGATTATGAGGATGTTGTGATAGGGGTTGGATAAGGTTCGCTACAGGTGTAGATTTTTGGTTGAGAACTGTATAAAGTTATAATCGAGATAATGAGTAATTCTGGTAAGGCGTCCATGGTTTGCTGGATAGTAATCCGATAGTCATGTACAGCATTTCCTTTTGGTCTTTTGTCAAACTAACTCTCATAAATTCTAAGGAGTTTCTCAAGCTGTGGTGGGGCGGCATTACTCTATCTTGAAAATGCACTGACGGGTAATGCCAGGCAATTTCAACCCAAACCGTTTTTTGGCGAATCTTTCCCTAACCAGAGGAAGTAGAAAAATAAGAGAGGTGGGGCTGAGCCCTACCTAAGTTTTAGGTTTATTATCCATACCTTCTGTTCATCGAAAGCACTGTTACCTTCAAAATCGTGAGCTACTACTTTTATGGTATGCCTTCCGATTGCAAATTCATCCCACAGCCAGTAATATGGCTTAGTGTAGTTTGTATGCACTAGCTTATTGTCTATGTAGAAATCGACCTTTGCTATACCAATGTTATCGCTTGCATTTGCTTTTATCGTGATCCTCCCTAGAATTACGGTTTTGTTCCTTAGAGGGATTATTTTTTCATCGTTTATGTAAAGCCCATCAGTTGGTTTGGTTATATTGACCGTTGGAGGTATGTTATCAATTTCATACACATAAGCCCAAGTGCTATCGATGGCTACGTTCCCTATGCTGTCTGTGACGGTAAGTGTAACCATGTATGCTCCGGACGCAGAGTAAGCATGGGCTGGATTTTGCAAGTTGCTGAAGGCTCCATCTCCAAAGTTCCATGTCCATGCATATGGAGGAACTCCTCCTTTTGCAGATCCGTGGAAGAAGATAGTCTGTCCGACCCTTGCCCCATAAGGTCCATCTGCATCGGCTCTAAGTTCCTCATAAACCGTAACCTCAGCGGTATCTGTTGCCTTTTTACCTTCGCTATCTGTTACCGTAAGCTTAGCTATGTATCTTCCAGCTCTTTTGTAAGCATGTTTCGGATTTTGTTCATCGCTACCTGCTCCATCTCCAAAATCCCAGTGCCAGCTGTAAGGTGGCGTACCTCCATGCGCTACCCCTTTGAACTGAATCTTTTCTTTAACTTTTCCAAAGTATGGCCCACCTGCATCTGCCGTGAGATTTGCAGTTATGGTAACTTCAGCGGTATCCTTAGCTACATTGCCCAAACTATCTGTTACGGTTAAGGTTGCGATGTACTTTCCAGCCTTGTTATATGCATGCCTTGGATTTTGTTCATTACTAGTAGCCCCATCTCCGAAGTCCCAGTGCCAGCTGTATGGCTGAGCTCCTCCACTTGCATTTCCATAGAACTGTATCTCCTCTCCAATGCCACCAAGGTATGGTCCATCGGCATCCGCAGTTAACGGTAGGACGTAATAGACTTCTACGCTATCAAATCCCTCATTTCCAGCAAGATCCCAAGCTCTTACCTCTATCAAATTCCAGCCTTCCCTCAGCATAATGGGTATACTGAAGGTCATGAATAGCACGGGCGTTTCAAAAGACCAAGCATCTGCTTCTTCTCCACCTTCCCATGCGTGATACCATGAAAACTCACTTATACCTATACCATAATCATCATCGGCATATCCTTCTACGTTTATGAGCGGATCGTGGAAAACGCTTCCATCTGGAGGATATGTAACCTTCACCTCTGGTTTGTAGATATCTTCATAGTAAATGGTTATTTGATCACTCCCAATCATTCCACACGCATCGTGGAAGGTTACGGTTATTACATTTGCACCAAGCCACAAACCACTTATTACTATTCTGAATTCCACGTAATCTGCAGGCGGTGCGATATAGGAGCAGTTAGTTACCGAACCAGTTGCACATTCCCACATCCAGCACCAGTATGTTAGTTTACATTCTGGTGTAGATGCCTGAGCATATCCCTCTACCACTACAACTCTTTCATGCACTACAGCTCCATCTGGTGGACTTGTTATAACTACTATAGGTTGATAGCCAGAAGTTAACTTTGCGGGCTTTTCACAAGCTTTCAGCTTTACTTCTACCCATTGATCATCCGATATTCTAATTATCTGTGTACTTTCTCCAGATCTTTTCTCAACGTTGGTACCAATGCCGCCTCCAGCTAGCAGTAGCATGGTAGCAAGAAGTAATACAACTACCAATCTTTTCTCCACTTTATTCAGCCTCCCCTACAGCTTGGGATCACATATTTTACATATTACTTAAGTTTTTCGTAAAGTATTTTCGTCAGAAGCTGAAAAAATATTTACTATCCATACTTCCTTTTCATCTGTAGCAGTATTTCTAGAAAAATCATGCGCTACAGCCTTTATAGTATGCCTTCCTATTATGAACTCATCAAATAGACAGTTGTAAGGTGTTTCGTTATCTGTGCAAAGTTTCCTTGCATCTATATAGAAGTCCACATTCGCTATATCAATATCATCACTTGCATTGACCTCTGCTTTATTCGACTGAATGGTGTAGCAATATTATCCAGCCAATGAGAAAGCCATCTTCTTCAGCCCTTGCATCTCCAGCTGTCACTACCACCTTTATGCTTCCCAAGCCAAAGACCTTTCCACTTCTTACTTCAATGACCTCTCCAGATGGGAGCAAGGATACTGTTCCAGTTGTTAAGTTACCTTTCCACACCCTACCCCTTGTTATATCAGAATGCAGCAGGATATAAAGAGGATTATCTTCCTTGACTTCTATCTTCCAATCAAGGTTTTCCTGATCTTCGGTACCAGAATTTGCTATAGTAGCTACGATATATCTCTTATCTGGAGAGGTATCTATGTCTATTATGGAAACCTTGGATGTGGAGATGAATACTTTAGAATGAAGGTCTCCATCATTTCCGGGCCACACTATGCCATCTGTAGTGACATCAAAGCTATCATTAGCATTAAAGTTGGTTATGCCTACTACCAGTTTTGCATCCTCCCAGTTTATACCATCCTTCGAGTGCGCCATATAAATTTTACCATCCTTGATGAAATAGCAGTCAAAGGATCCATCCTCATTGCCCACTATTTCTGGCTTCTCTCCCTCTGCAGATACGATCGATTCATGTTCCCAGTTTCTTCCATTATCTGTCGTTACCATCGATACAATTGCACCATTCTTTTCTCCAACAACTACTCCCACTCCATCGGTTACCGCTATATCTGGATTGGTCAATAAGTATGGACCCCAAACTTCGCCATCTATTGGGTCTCCCCAGACATCTGGATGCTTTAAATAGCCGAGATAACATCCATCTGGAGCAACCATAGCAAGCAAAACGTAGTGCGAGGAGAAGTCAGTGGCTAATTCTATATCCTGCACATTCTCTAGCCTTGGCATAAAAACAACCGAGTTTGAGGAGCTTGCTGTGAACATGGGTATCTGCTTAAACGCTCTGTAATCTACAGTAAAGGCAGCTATGTATTGGATATCATCCCTGAAATAGTCAGCAGCTATGGCACAGGCATTTCTTCCTATCCTGTATATTGGTTCCGTTGGGAAGTAATATCTCAGCACATACCATCTATTCTCATTTGTCATGTCGTACATCAGTATAATGTCAAAGCGCGTTCCTATTCCCAAGTAATGCGTTGCAGCGCCGTATTTTTCCTTTCCCGCATAGCTTACATACTGATGTGCAATTTTTTCATCACCGTTCCTCATGAATAGCTCTTTCCAGAGAACACCTCCTTCAGAAATCGCAAAACCATCTTGATAAATGAGCTCATCGTACTTCCGCTCCTGCCTTGTATACCCTACTACGAAATTTCCTTTTCCATCGGAAGCAAGAGATACTGGCCCCTTGTCAATGAGTGGATTCGAAGTCACTCGATAGTTTTTTCCCGCAAACAATTCGCTCGATCCAAAACTTCTTCTGAACTCAAGAGAAGGTCCCGGTAACACTATCTTTTCCAAATTTCCTCTACTAGTATAGCTCGACATGGCGATTTCTTTGCTAAGGGAAGGATAGCCACCTATCTTTAACGTCGGATCTCCAAGGAGTATCATCTCCTCTACGGTTTTTGTATCGATTAAGTCTAGGTCTGGCCCAAAGTGAATAATGTAGTTCGTCAATGCTTGGGTAAACATCTCTCCAAGTATATCTTTGTCTTCTTCACCATATTGCCTGAAGAATTCTGGCCATAACCAGCCTCCAACACCTTCGGTGCAGTATCTACCGAGCATACCGTATCCTAAGCCAGATGGACCAAGTGTTGCTATTGCTCCTCCCTCTTTAACGCGAGTCAACCACCAGCTCAAGCACTCTGGAGCCCATATGCCGGATTTTGCCGTGTACATGCTCTTGTAGGGATCGGCGAGCAGTTTCATAAAACTACAATCTATGGCGCTTGGATGACAACCACTTAGCACAACTACTGGTAACCTATATCCATTGGTTAGAGTATCGAGCGGGAATAAAGGTTTCTTGAGATGGAAGTTTATCTGGTAAAGACCGGCAACATCCGAATTCCTCCTGCCTCCGGGTATCCCTGGATAGTGATCTGCCCATGTCATTGGATTTGCATGTCCAGCAAAGTATACAAAACCATAACCTTTGTTGAGCTCCTCCAAGACAACGTTAATACCATCTACTGGATCTTCTTCTGTGCCATGGAATAAGCCATTGGATGTCCATAACCTCTTTCTATCAAAACTCTTGGGCATGTAATTGAGAGCTTTTTCAGTTTCCCATTCTCCTTCGAACCATACTTCTGATTCCTTTTCCACTGGACCAAAAATTACTTGCCCAGCACCGTTTGTTATCCATACCTTAACAGTTACGCTCGTTCTCTCTGTATGTCCATCTGCTTGTGGCCTAGGATCATAGCCTTTTCCCATAATGTGGAGAATACCATCTTTGTATATTATCGGCGTCCATCTGTAGCCATGATAAGCTCCAGGAGGAGATTCAACTTCAACATCTGTGTTACCAAGAATATTTCCATCAGAAGGTACGGTTATGCACGCTACTGGTTTTGAAGGATAGTGCAATCCGGTGATGAGATGATCTTCCTCAGAAAATGTAATGTAAGATGGGCTTTGGTGATTAACTATGACGTGCACGGTATGAACCTCTCCCTTTTCTCCATCGTCGGCAAAAGCCTGTGCATGGATGTAGTAATCTCCATTTGGAACGGCTGAGGCATTCCATTCGATATCGAGCTTGTTCTGATCCTGGAAGTCATCTCCGGTAACCACCAGTATCCTCTTAAACCAATCTTCTTTAACGCTGTACCTGCTCTCGTAATTTATTATCTTATCAACCATTATTTTTACTTCCCAAACCGCCCTGCATGCGAGTCTGCCCAGGTGCACATCGGGTATAAGATCTATCTCATCATATCCATACCAGTCCCATTCTCCATATCTTCCATTGCAGTTTGAATCCCAGCTATCAAAAGCATAACCATGCTCTGGATCATAGCGGTATATATCCGCATAGTATAGATCGCTTACAAAACCATCCTCTCCTCCATCATTGAGGTACACATATCTAACTGGTAATTGGAGGTTGGGTTTGTCAAGTCCAAAGAAACTTCTGTATCCACCCACTAGCAAAACGTATTTTACATCCCAAGCTTCCACTGCCCTTTTGATGTAATACTTTATCTTCTCCTGTAGATCTCTACCCTCGTTTTCTATTTCATCTACCGATACTAGCTTCGTTTTGATGCCATATTTTTCTTTATGAGCAACTAGGCGTTTGAGTTCCTTTACGTAGGCGGGCGCAGATATGATGAGCAGGTCGTATTTGGATTGGGTAGGTTTTTTAGAAGGTTCCTTGTAC
>JAGHAD010000019.1 GCA_021161685.1 Thermoplasmata archaeon
CGGGAAACTTTATTTCTTTGATACCGAGCCAATCGAGCAACTCTTCCGGAGGCTCCTCCATTATCTCCCACTGAGTTACTTTGGGCACGCCTGGTATCGTGCACAGAAGTGTAACTGTTGGGAAATATCTTGGATCATTCAGAAAGAAGTTGATGGTGACAAAATCAAAAAAGTTCCAGTTTCTCCACATGCGGTATCTCGTTCTGCCATGACTTATTGGCTCATTGTTTAACCATTTAACAAATTCATCTGATGAAATTTTATTTTGGAGGACGTAGTGACGTAATATCATAAGCGTGAAGACGTAGTCCTCGCTTATATCGGCAACTTCATCCATATCGGTGAAAGGACGATAATGAGGGTAGTTGCATGCCCAATCAGAAATCCATGGATACGTGCAAGGGTCTTCGGATGTGAAGACTTGATCTGGCTTTTTGATACTTCTTAATGCTCTATACAAGCGTAACGGGGAATAATTTCCAGGAACTGCGGGATCTGGACAAAGGCAGTGCTCGCAACCGTGCCAGATTGTATCTCCAGAGAAACAGTAGGAAATGGCTGGATGGTCTAATCTGAGCCCATCAAATCCCCTTCCATTTATTTCCCTCTCATATAACTCCTTGAATATTCTGATGACATCCTCACTTTGAGGATTAACAACTAAACCAAAACCATTGAACTCGCATGCATATTCTCCATCCAAATTTCTCACTAATATATCTTTATCTCTGTGGGCGATCTGATACTGATACAGATATCCTCCTATCCCTTCTCTATCATAATCGATTGTTTGAGCCCAAGGAGCAACTCGTCCCCTGCATACTGGCGAAGGAGGAGTTGTGGTTGCTATCTGAAACATCGTTATTACTTTAAGCCCCGCCGCATGGGCTTTATTAAGGAAATTGGAAAGATCCTCTTCGGTGCCTCTCGCAGGATCGAGCTTTTCATAGTCCCGTACCTGCCATCGAAGACCCGGTGCAAATGAGTTGCAGTGCTCCCATATGGGAACAAGTTCGATGAGTTTAACCCCAACATCCTTTAAAATTGGGATCATATCAGCTAGCTCATTAAATGTGGTTGTTTTCAAGATCAATTCCTCACAGAAGGTTGCTCCTTCCTTAATCCAGGAGTTTTTATCTTCGCCGTCAGCAAGAGCATTGTACGATTCATTCAAACCAGTTAGATAGTTTTCGTTAACCCATTCGCATGTCCTTAAATTATTCGCCAGATTCGATGTACCAGACGTTATCATCAAGCACAATATGCCCATTGCTATCAACTTCTCCATTTTTATCTCCCTCTCAAATTAAATATTACTACATCGATTTTATCCTCTGCTTTATTTCCTTTATCGTCGTAAGCAAAAACCTTTATCTCGTGCTTACCTATCGCAAACTCATTCCATAACCATTCATATGGTGGAAAGTCATCGACTGTTTTGAATTCATTGTCAATGTGAAATTCAACCTTGCTTATTCCATCTTCATCGAAAGCATCTGCTGTAACAGTTATTTTTCCTATTATTACCGGCATTTTTAAAGGAAAGATTTCTTTATCAAGGATATATAGGTAATTGCTCGGCCTCTCAATGCTGACCAGGGGTTTTCCTTGGGTTCTGTTTTCCGCTAATTCCGCTATTGTTTCATACGTTTGAAATTCTGGAGCTAAAGAATCATAAAAAGAAAAACCACATCCTTTCTCTCCCGTCAAGGTTTCCCAGCATATATCCTCCCAAGAAAGTATTTTTTCTTCCCCTTTCTCCCATGGACCCATGTACAAGCCAAAAACTGGATATGAAAATAGAACATTATTTTTTCGAAGAAAAGAATCGAGATATCTCAAGAACTCTTTTTGCTCCTCTGGAGATAGCTTTTGAGAAAATACATGCGCAGGGGAATTTTTGTAACCCAAATCAAGGCGCATTAAAATTACGATATCTTCGTCCATATATTCCCTTATCATTGAAAAAGCCCTTTCCCACTCCTCTTCATATAGCTTCTTAAATAAAACTTCTTTTGAACTTGGAGAAACAACAATATAGTCATAAGCAGGCGGAGCAAAAGGGGGGATAAGTATATCTTTATCGTTTCTAATCAATGGCGCCCATGAGCCGACGTAAACATATTTTCCTTTAGAAAATCCATATTCATGAATCTCTTCAACAAGTTTCGAAATCGATTCAAGGGTTTGGCCGATAGCCGGATGATCTATGTCTTGGCTCATTCTATAAAAATGAAGAAGTTGCATATGAAGCATATCGATCCATATAACATTTACCCCACAATCTATAAGTTTCATTGCTTTGTGCAAGTAAAGTTCCCTTACCTCCTCTTTATTTATATCAGGAAAATACCCTCTTACCTTTCTGTAATCGTATTGAGAGCAATCAAAATCGGGAGGGAGCCATCCCATTCTCTTTGCCCACCAGCATTGAAATTCCTCTTTTGATATAGAGATCCGTACTCTTGAGGATCTAAAGCCATTTTCCAAGCTTTGCTTGCATTTATAATCTCTCCAGTTATCGAATCTCTATCTTTTGAGTAAAAGAATTCTATACCCAATCCTCCCGTAAAGAGCGTATCAGGCATCTCCTGATGAAGTTTCTCTATTGCTTCTTTCAGCTGCAGAAAGGTGTAGCCTCGCCTCTCCGCCTCTTTGATCTCTACTTCGTTGAAGAAATCGGGTTCTTCAAAAGGTGAGTAAGGAATAGGTAATCTATATCTAAAGCCAAGATACACCCAATCTGTCTTTAAATCTTTGAGTATTTCTATGTCATCTTCCACGCTTCTATTCAGATAAAATTGCCCTCTTCCCAGCCATGTATATTCTGCTACTACCTTTACATCTTTCAATCCTTGTGATGTTATTTCTTCGTTGCACTTCATTAAAGCCATCTCCTTTACCACGCCGTATGCAGTTAAGGTTTGTTCAAATAAGCCACCAAGAATAGTTCCACCAGTGAGAAGAATAGGAACCATGAAACAGATGGAAATTTCCCCCATCTTTTTCATTTTCTACCTCCCAAATTAAATATTATGATGTTTATTTTATCTTCTACTTTATTGCCTTCATCATTATATGCTATAGCTCTTATCTCATGTTTTCCTATGGTAAACTCATTCCAAAGCCACTCATATGGTGAGGAATTATCGATCGATTTGAGTTCACTATCAACATAAAACTCAACTTTGCTTATTCCATCTTCATCGCAGGCTTCAACCATTACCGTTATTTTTCCAATTATTACCGGCATTTTTAAAGGAAGAATCTCTTTATCGAAAATATAGAGGTAGTTGCTCGGTTTTTTGATGTGTACCATCGGTCCCAATGTGTCGTTGATCCCATAAAAATCGTATAGATTTCTCAGGAATTGCTCTGTTGTTTCTAACTCTTCCTCATTTAAATCCATGACTTGCATTCCAAGTCTTGGGAACCAAAAGACAACATTTCTTTTATAGCCAACCGTTGCAATTTCGGGGTTCTCATCTAGGTATCCTAAAACTTTGTATCCCTCCTTTTCATAATCAAATACCGGGATGTAATAAATGTTGTACTCACTCTTTTTATCTCCCTGCATGCCAGAGATATCTTTGAGCAAAGGCTCATCTGCATTAGAGTAAGTCCATGAATAACAGGTTCCTTTGTATTCCCGAATCGTTGAATTTATGCCCAATAGTTGTTTTAGATACTTCGTTTCTCTTTCTCCATATCTGTCATACAGTCCTGTTATTCCCTGAATGAAGATACCTCCACCAGAATTTCTGTAATTCACTAAAATATCCAAAAGCTCATCGTTCATTCTGTAAAGGTTGCTCAACGCTATCGCTCTGTAATCTTTCAAAATATCTGGATTCGCCAGAATTTCATTTGTTGTAACAATATCAAAATCAAGTCCAGCTGAATAAAGCAACCCTCTCAGCATGGCTCTATCTGCCAGTTTGAAGTGAGAGTACTCTCTTAAATTCCCTTTTCCCTTACGATAGTCAAAACAATTTGAAAAGGTATCATCTATTATCGCGAATTTACTCTTTTTCAATCTTCCTTCTGGGGTTGAACGAAAGGTTTCTGCGGCGGCTCTTAACTGTTCATCAGTAAATTCAGGAAAGCCTTGGATTTTGTTCTCCCATAGAGCCATTCCGCTTCCCGTTTCCCTGGCAAATACGGCTCGCTTTTCTAATTCCTCTACATTGTCTGGAGGGAGATCATGTCTGCTTTCCCATTTTATAAATGCTGCTTTTCCACGAGTTTCAAAGTATTTCACAAAAGCATATTTGCCCGCCTTATCCATGACATGCCATGTTTTGTGTATCCCAGGATTAATATGCACAATATCTACCTTAGGAGAAAAGAAATATTCGTCATAATCCAGAGCCATCGAATTTATAAATAAGATACTACCTCCTCCTACGGATGGCGATGTCATGATGAGAACGTGGTCTGGATCCGCACTTTTTACAACTTCTATTAGATGATCCCTTGCCTTCCTTTTCTCTTCCAATCTGAACAGTTGCCAGTCATGAAATTGCCTTCTCGAATCTCCACCACTGTTTATCCAATCTACCATTTCAGTGGGATTGGTTATATCTGGCAGCGGCTTTGGCGGCTCCGCATTTTCGAAGTTTACCGAGAAGTTGTTCCATGCCTCTTGGAGAGATGAGACATTGTGGTTGTACCTTTCTTTGAGCCATTCTCTGAATCTTTGCTTTGCAAAAGGGGAGTAATCAAACCAACCTTCCACATAGGGGGCGCCTGGATAATTATCTTCGTTTGAGTATCCAAACTGCAATAGAAAACCAAGATATGCTGGATGGTTTTTGTATCTATTAATTACCGCTTTGATTGCTTCATCTTCATACTTCTGAAAATCTGGAACATTAAAACTCATCATTGGAACGATTTCTCCCTTATCACTTGTCTGGAGAAAATCTTCATAATTTGGGGTTAAGTCAAACCACCACTGTGGTGGTACATTGTGCCAGAAGAGAGGAATGATGTAAACATTTTTTGATTTCGCATAGTCGAATATTTCGTCCAATTTTTTCCAGTCCATCAATTTACCAATATCTTCAGGTTCTGGAAAGGTTTCATGTTTTGTTGTATCCATGCGGTACCAGCAGAGCATCACCGCAACATAACTATAGCCATACTTTGCAGCTTTGTCAATATATTCTATAACGTTTTGATACGCCTCATCGCTTTTATATGGGTTAGAGGTTGTCCTGAGCCCAAGGATATCTAAAGGTTTATCACCCACAAATAGGGTCGGATTCCCATCTACGATTTTGATATAACTCTTTTGAGAATCGTTACAACCATCATTGGTAGTAGACCCAGCCAGGCCATAAGGTATTACCAGCGCTATACATATCATTCCAATGATCAACCTCTTCATTTTCATCCACCTAAGTTAAATATTATAATTTTTATTTTATCTTCGGTTCTGTTTCCTTCATTATCATATGCAACGGCTTTTATCATATGCCTTCCTATCGCAAACTCATTCCATAACCATGAGTAAGGCTCATTACAATCGGTGAATTTCAAAACGTCATCAACATAAAATTCAACTCTCTCTATACCATCTCCAGCATCAACCTCCACCGTAATCTTCCCTACAATTACAGTATCAAAGAAAGGCATAACCTCCGTATCGAAGATATAAAGGTGCTTCTCTTTTGGTTTCCTTATCCCAACTTCTACTGGTCTTTCTTCCACCAAGATCCTTGGTGTATAAGCAGGCACCTCAACTTCAAGATTTTCTGGATCACCCTCAAATTTCTCTCCAGACAAAACATCATAAACCTCTATCCTTTCTCCTTTGAACCCTGTTTTTAACCTGCAATTAACGGGCTCATCATTAACGTTAACCACTACAGTTATGCTCTCATTTTGTTCCCAGCGGTTGTAAGCTATAACTCCTTTTATTTTAGGCGAGACCAACGCATCCTCTATATTGCTACTCTGCAAGGCATGAGACTCTCTTTTGATTTTCACAAGCTC
>JAGHAD010000128.1 GCA_021161685.1 Thermoplasmata archaeon
AGTTTGGATGAGGTAAATTTATTTCTCTCGTTTCTTCAATGGATACTATCTTTGCCTCTTTTGGTATGAAGAGAGAGATTGCATTTAAGGTGGTGGTTTTGCCGGATGCTGTTCCTCCAGCGAATATTCCGCTTGCTCCGTGCTCGACAGCCAGCCATAGATATGCAAGCATTTCTGGAGAAAGTGTGTTCATTTTTACAAGCTCTATTGGAGAAAACGGTGTTGATCTAAATTTTCTTATAGTAAAGGTGGATCCTTTTGTAGTAACTTCCTCTCCTAGCGTGAGTTGTACCCTAGATCCATCTGGTAAGGTTGCATCAAGCAGAGGATCTGCCAAGCTTACGTGTTTTCCGCATTTTTGGGCGAGCCTCATCACAAATGAGCTGAGCTCTTCTTCGTTATCGAAAACGACGTTTGTCTTCAGGGATCCATGTTTTCTGTGATATATAAATACGGGCAAGCCCGCACCATCGCAAGATATATCTTCTATATCAGGATCTTTCATGAGTGCATCTATTTTACCGAATCCAAGAAAGTCCCTCTTTAGCATATAGATTATTTTGTGTTTTGATGTAGTTGGTAAGCTAATTCCATAATCATTGATTATATACTCGACCTCTCTTTCAAGATATCTCTTTGCATCCTCGATTTTTGCAATCTCTGGAACAACCGTTGAAGAAATCGTTTCTTCTAAGAAGTTTAGAACCTTACTTTCTTCCTCTGTTAGCTCGGGTTCAATCAGTAGATATACCTTTTCAAAGGTTTCCTTCTCTCTTAGGATTTTTACGTATGCAAATGGTTCCTCAATTGGATAAAAATCTATCTCTTCAAACTCTTCTCCCTTAACGGGAATATTGATCTGTCCCGTCTCTTCTGGAGGACGAAACTCTACATGTGGCTTAAATCGAAGGGATTCTTTTGGTAGTTCAACGTCATTTATGTATTCTCTACTTGGTGCTTCGATTCCGGTTTCCTCGAGAAAGAAAGGATCCTCTTCATCAAACAGAACATGCTCTATAACTTCTTCTTCATTAAGTTTGTTTTCTATTTGTTCTTTTCTGATTCTCTCCTCTTCTTTCTCCAAGATGTTCTCGATCGCCAAGGATTTAGACGGGGTTCCTTCATCATTCTTTCCTTTTTGACCTTCTACTGGTCTTTGTTTTATCAGCTCCTCTATTTTTGGATGGGTGGAGATCGTTTCGGGCTTTATTTCCTTTGATGGAATTCTTTTTGATAGGTGTTCGTCGATGAATTTTTCCATTTCTTTGATTTTTTTCTCAATATCTTCTTTGCTTGGTATTTTTTCGGATGTCTTCTCTGACTTCGTTTCTCTGCTTAACCTTCTCGGCAAATGTTCATCGATGAATTTTTCCATTTCTTTGATTTTTTTCTCGATGTCTTCTTTGCCTGGAGATTGGAAGTTACTTTTTCCTTCCAAAACTATCACCCTAAGCTTTGCATCCCATCCAATGGCCTAATGCCTTTTCTCTTTTATATACTTTGAGTAAATTACACGGTGCTTTCAACTTAATGAAAAATTCACTCTTCCGGGATAATTATTATTTTCACTTCGTTGTTACCGCCATTGGGATCCGTTGGACCGCAGATGGTTTGTATTTTGAACGTAGCAACTATGGGATGGAAAATAACCTTAAATATTTTCTTGATAGCCTCTTTGAACTCCAAGAAGCTGTGTATATGTGTAACCCATCCTCCACCTCTATCATACGGTGGAGCTATGTATCCCTGCTGAGGATATACTATACTGCTGTTAAGCCAGTATACATCTGGTACTGAACCTATTGCTAGACAGTCAAATTCATCTTGGTCTTCGCTCATACCAAGGAGATTTATCATGTAGTCCCTCGCCTTCTCTGTATCTTCTCTCCACGGGTCAGTCCAGTGAGCATTCCAGTATTCATTCTCGAAACCGTCTCTTAGAAGGATCTGATCAGCTTCTATTGATACGTCATCTATCCACACTTCCTCCCACTCTAAGTTGGATTTGAATGCTATCCTGAAATTGGGAACGAAGTACTGTGGATCTGTTATCACATCGTGATAGTGTAGCCACTCATCCTTGTTTGGGTTTGCACCAAGGTCGGTTATAAAGTTGTACGACGTTCCATTGTAGTAGTAAAGTTCCAAATCTCTATCCCACCACCATTCCCAGTTGCTCAGTCTGTACCAGAAATCAACGCTTATAACACTGGCATTGCTGGCATCCAAATCTTTTGTTATGAACCATCCCGTTGTGATATAAGGGGCATATGCCGATGATGATCCGCTGTGAGCCTCGCTGGTATCTCTAAACCAAGGATTACCTCCCCACACTGCATTGTAAGTTCCTGGTATCCATATACAATTTGGTAAACCATCTGTTACTAAACATGCTACCGTTCTGTTATTTTTGTTGAAGTGAGGACTGTTAAAAATCTCGTCGGCCGCTAGCCTGATTGCACTACTCATTGGTGTTCCTCCATGAAGCTGATGTAATGTTCTTACCTTGTGAGAAATGTCCATATAATTGTCTTGGGTAACCACTACTGGACCTACCTCTGTCTCTGCGTGGGGAGGATGCCAAGCTCCAAATTGGACTATGGTCAACTCCACGCTTCCATCGTGAGGGAATACGCTTCCATCCTCTATGGCATCGGCAAGACCATCTTTTACCAACTTCCAGTCTGGACCAATTATACTGCCGGAGCCATCTAGAATTAGTACTAGCTGTGTAAACGGTCTTTCACTTACTGGTTCTACCCTAGCTACAATGCTCAAATTCGCAGTTTCTCCAACATTTAGTCTATCAATATACCATATACCAGTGGAATTCCGATAAAATCCTCTGTCAGTTGAATTGCTTATGTGCTTTAGAGTGGGAGGTAGAGAGCAGTTAATGCTTATGTTCTTTACTCCAACATCGCCATGCACACACTTTAGGGTTATGTCAATTGTTATCATATCGCCAACATGTACAACGTCTGGTGAAACCGTTGCTTTGACTTCCAGATCACTCATTGCCTGCATTGGAAGCATGTTGAAGAAAAGAATTGTATTGTGAATGGGATCGGTAATTTGAATGGTCGCATGGTCAAAATTTTTCAGATAATCTATATCATAAGTGAATGGTATACAGATCCTTTCTCCAATATCCCATTGGTGATTCTCTTTTGCAGATGGAGGGAGTAAATCTTCTATTTTTTTCCTGTACTCTGTACCATTTATTATGTAAGTAATATACGCATCTCCAGGTATAGGTTCTCCACCTAGGTGCTGTAAAACGATGTAATTCCCCTGAACATCTGCCCCAATGTTTATAATGGTCTCAGCCTGAGGCGGCTCACTTGATAAAACGACATAGTAAATGGCAGAGACGGAGGGGATAATTATAGCAAGCAGCAAGATTTCTCCAACAACTTCCGATACTCCCGCATCCCATCCCATCAGTTCTACCTCTCTCACTCATGCCTTATTAATCATTCGCTCATCGAATCAGTGAGACGTCAACGAGGATTTCTACATACCTTAGGCTGAGTGGACTTGGCATGTTGGAGATATCAACCTTTACTTTATTTCCCTCTCTGCTGACCATATCTGCAGTGTACGGATTATCGCTTCTGCCAAACAAGTTTTTGAAAAAGGTCTCCCATGCGTTTGGATAATCAGATATCACCGTTATGTAAGTTACGTTATCTATGGTGAATACACCTTGGGAATTTTTGAACTCAACCCATAAAGAGTATGTACCGTGGCCACTGAGAGAATGCACTCCAGGGGTTGTGATGTTAATGATGGTAAATGATAAACCATCATAACTGGCGGTAAAGATTGGCTTTCCAAGGATAGTGCTGTTGACAGATTGATTCAGTATAAAGGCACCGCACTCGTAAACAAACTCTTGGTTTATGAAATAGGAATTTCTTGACAAAAACCTCACCCTTCCAACCTTGTAAGTCCATTTGTTACCACTGCTGTTCTCAATGATGATGGTGCATTCTTTTTCTCCTATTTCAAGTGTATCGTAGGTTCTTCCTTTTCCAATAATTGGAACATTGCTGGCACCGAGGGAAATAGGTACAGAAACTGCGGTGTGCTGTCTAACTAGAACAAGCATGTCTATGGCATATTTGAGATTCGCGAACTGATTCTGTACCTCTCGCATATGTGAAGCTTCGACTTCCTTTAACCATTTTGGCACATAAGTCAGATTGATCATCGTCATAACCGCCACAATTAATCCCAAAAGAAGTACGGCAACGACTATACCAACTACTGCCTTATCAACTCTTCCGCATCCCATCCCAAGCCGAAAACGATATCACTCTTATATAACTTTTCCCAGTGCACTGTCGTCATCGTTTCTTTTGAGACTCACATTTGGAAACCAATAATCGTTTAAAACCTGACAACTATTTGTTCATTAAATGAAAGAAAAAGTATTCATCGGAGTCGCCTGGCCTTATGCGAATGGTTCCCTCCACCTTGGTCATCTGGCTGGCTGTTACTTGCCCGCGGATATATTTGCAAGGTTTTGCAGAATGAATGGAAAAGAGGTGCTAATGGTTTCGGGAAGTGATGAACACGGCACACCAATAACAATTACCGCTGAGAGGGAGGGGGTATCGCCCAAAGAGATAGCGGATAGGTTTCATAAGGAGCATAGAGAGAACATGGAACAGCTTGGAATATCTTTTGATTTATTTACCAGAACGTCCGGAGATTTTCATAAGAAAGTAGTTAAAGAGGTTGTGAAGAAGCTTTATGAGAAGGGATTTATCTATGAAAGAGAAACAGAAGCTTTTTATTGCGAAAATTGCAAGAGATTTCTTCCTGATAGATATATAGAAGGAACCTGTCCTTACTGCAAATATGAACACGCCCGTGGCGATCAGTGCGATGAGTGTGGAAAACTCCTGGAACCGAAAGATCTGATAAGTCCAAGATGCAAGGTATGTGGAGGTGTACCAACTCCAAGAAAGACAAAGCATCTCTTCTTTGCTCTTAGCAGATTTGAAAATAGGCTTCTGGAATGGATAAAGGACAAGCATCACTGGAGATCGAATGTAAAGAAATTTACAGAGAACTGGATTAGAGGTGGATTGAAGGATAGAGCCATAACCAGGGATATAAACTGGGGGGTTGAGGTTCCCATCAAGGGTTTTGAAGGTAAAAGGATCTACGTCTGGTTCGATGCGGTTATAGGTTACTTATCTGCAAGCATGGAATGGGCTGAAAGGACCGGAAAGCCAGAGAAATGGAAGGAATGGTGGAAAAATAAAGATGTGAAGCACTACTACTTCCTCGCAAAGGACAACATCCCATTTCATACAATCATATGGCCATCCATATTAATGGGATATGATGAAAGCTTAAATCTCCCCTACGACATTCCAGCGAATGAGTATTTAAGATTGGAAGGCAAGCAGTTTTCGAAGAGCAGAGGGTTGGCGATATGGATACCGGATATACTTAAGAAGTTTGATGTCGATCCAATAAGGTATTATCTATCCATAAACATGCCCGAACACAGGGATAGCAACTGGAGATGGGATGACTTTGTCAGCAAAAACAATGATGAATTGGTGGGAATTTATGGTAACCTTGTTCACAGGATTCTGACATTTTCATGGAAGAATTTCGGGCGCATTCCTCCCGCGAGAGAAATGGATGGGATGGATAAAGATTTACTGAAAAGCATCGAAGAAACACTAAACAATGCAAGAAAGGAGCTAGAGAGATGCTCTTTCAAAAAAGCTCTAAGAGAAATACTATCCCTTGCCCAAAAGGGGAATGCATACCTTGCTTACAAGAAGCCATGGGAGATCATAAGAACGGATAGGGAAAAATGCGAGACGACCATGCATGTTTGCTTGAGATTAGCCAAAGCCCTTGCCATTTTGCTTGCTCCCTTTCTGCCTTTTTCATCGGAGAAGGTGTGGAGATACCTTGGATATAACGATTCTATTTTTTCGCACTCATGGGATGAAGCATTGGACGATATAGAAAATGGCATGGAGCTTGTAAAACCCGAGCCCTTGTTTAAGAAGCTGTCTTTAGAAGAAATTACTCCCGAAGATCCTTTCTCATACCTCGACATAAGGGTTGCCAAGGTGATGAAGGTAAAGGATCATCCAGATGCAGATAGACTGTACATTATAGAGGTGGATGTTGGAGAAAAAGGAAAGAGGATTCTGGTTGCTGGGATCAAAAAATTCTACCGGAAGGAAGAATTGGAAGGGAAGAACGTTCTTATACTTGCAAACCTAAGGCGAGCAAAATTTAGAGGAGTTGAATCGGAAGGTATGCTCCTTGCTGCAGATGATGGAAAGGTTGTTTCTCTATTGATTGCTGATGCCGAGCCCGGAGAGGTTGCCGGTATCGATGGGATAGATCATATTCCAAAAGATGTTATCGATGTTGAGGATTTCAAGAAGGTTAAGATGGTTGTTGATGAGAGAGGAAGGGTAGTATACAACGGTAAAGCTCTTATGGTGAATGGAAAGCCGGTTAGATTGGATAGAAAGGTAGAAAAGGGAGCGAAAATTTTCTGATTCAATGTCTATAGTGGAGAGAACGAACTTGCCATTAAGGTTGTTCAAAAGGGGAAAAGTAAGAGATATCTATGAAATCGATGGAAATTTATTGATAGTCGCCACCGACAGGATATCCGCATTTGACTTTGTTCTCCCAGATCCAATACCAAACAAAGGAATATACCTCACCCAGCTCTCAATTTTCTGGTTTGAGAGAATGAAAAAATTGATCGACAATCACCTCATATCTGGAAATGTTGAAGATTTTCCCGATAAATTGAAGGATCATTTGGATATTCTCGACAAGAGAAGCATGCTAGTTATCAAAACGAAGGTCATACCCGTGGAGTGCATTGTCAGGGGTTATCTTTCTGGATATGGATGGAAAGAATATCAGAAGAGAGGTGAGGTATGTGGCATAAAGCTTCCACCTGGACTGAAAGAATCGGATGAGCTCGATGAACCAATATTTACTCCCACAACAAAAGCAGAAAAAGGGCATGATATCCCCTTAACTTTCGATAGATTAAAAGAATTGGTTGGGAAGGAAGTAGCAGAGTTTCTGAGGGATAAATCAGTGGAGATATATGAGGAAGCAAGGGATTATGCGTACCAGAGAGGAATAATAATAGCTGATACGAAGTTTGAGTTTGGTTTTATGGATGATGACATCATCCTAATAGATGAAATACTAACTCCAGATTCTTCCAGATTTTGGCCTCTAGATAGCTATGAACCCGGAAAGCCTCAGCCTAGTTTCGATAAGCAGTATGTAAGGGATTATCTTATAAACATAGGATGGGATAGGAAATCTCCTCCACCTCATCTTCCAAATGAAGTTATCTTGGAAACTGAAAGGAAGTACAGGGAAGCTTTTGAGAGGTTAACGGGAAGAAAGCTAGAATAACTGTCAAAGTGGTTTCTCACACGCTTTAGGATTTCTTTAGAAGAACGATCTTCGTATAGCTTTCTTTTACCAACTCAGACACTGTCAACTTTTTCACCTCCAGCATAGATTATAGATAGCACAC
>JAGHAD010000015.1 GCA_021161685.1 Thermoplasmata archaeon
GTCAATCGTTTAATGATGAATGGATGTAAAGAGATGAATAAAAATTTTTATATAATGATGTGCATTCATATAGTGTAACAGATGTATCCGACACAAGAGGTGAACAGCCATGGATGAAATTACCAGAAAGGATATTATGAAACGCTGTAGTGCGATAGTGATAGCGTTTATTCTCTCCGTAGTTGTGATACCACCAAGTATTCTTGCTACACATCCATCAATCAAAGGGGAAACCATATGGATAAACGAAATAATGTTCAACCCTGAAGGTAGCGATTCGGGTAGAGAATGGATAGAAATATATAATTATGGAACTAGTGATATTAACATCTCCGGCTGGAAATTATGGGAGGGAGGAAGCAACCACACCATAAGCCTAATAAAGGGATCTTGGATCATAGGGAAGCTTTCCTATGCAATAATTGCCAACAATGCGACAAAATTCCTTCAGGATCATCCAGATTATAAAGGAACCCTCTTTGAGAGCAAATTTTCCTTATCTAATAACAAAAACGAAACGATCGTACTAAAAAACAGCAGTCTTGGAGAGGTTGATAGTGCCACTTATGACCATTCGATATTAGAAGGTTACTCCTTTGAAAAGTACCCAGAGAATCCATGGATGCAAAGCAAAGAGGAGGGAGGAACACCTGGGGAAGTAAACAGCTATTTCTTGGAATGGATAGACGTATCCAAAGAGGTATGGAATGGCGAGGCATGGAGTGATAACGCTCAGGTTGAGAACGGGAGCACTGTAACCTTTAGAATAACAGTGTATAACAAATGTCCCTGCTACCTTAAGACGAAATACCTATTATGGTTCAGTGGAAAAATCATTGACTATTTACCATGCAACCTAAATTATATAAAAGGAAGTGTTCACGATATAATTCTCAATGGATCCCCTGTTAACGAAACCGTGAAACAAGAAATGATCAACGGAGAGGTCTACAACGATACAACAAAAGTCATCGAATGGAACAGGGTTCCAGAACCGATCAATTATCTAAGGAGCCTGTCTTTCAAGTTTAATGCAAGTGCAAATTGCACTTCATGCGAAGAAGGAATCAACAAAGCAGTAGCCATAGCTTTCTTTGCTCCACAAAATCTCAGCTGGAGAATCTATGTCAGCGATAACGATACTGCTTTTGTTGCATGCAAGCCAACGATAAAAGTGAAAAAGCTGGTTAAAAACGAGACAGAAAGTTTTGCCAAGGAAACGATAGCCAAAATTGGAGAAAAAGTAACGTTTCTCATAAAGGTTAAAAACGAGATAAATGCATCACTCAACATAACTGTAAGGGACAAGTTGCCAGTTGGATTGATATTCGTTAACGCAAGCCCATCTCCAAGTGATGTATCGGGAAATGTCATCTATTGGAATCTTACTGGAGTGGGTCGCAACGAAGAAAGATTTATTCTGCTAAATGCTACAGTTAACGAAACTGGCATTTTCAGAAATGAGGTAGAGATATGGAATGAATCCTTTAATGTTTCAGATCGTGACCATGCGTACGTAATTGCAGGCTTGATCATAGAGGTAAAGAAAGAGGCATGGAACGAAAGTGAAGAGGCATGGAGTCACATGGTTAGGGCAAAGGTCGGTAGCGATGTAATGTTCAGGATAATTGTTAGGAATAAGGGTACAGCTTTACCATATGTCGTTGTGAGAGATCTATTACCTCCTTTCATGAGCTTTAGCAATGCATGTCCTGAGCCAAACTTCATCAATGGAAGGGAAATAATATGGCACATAAAAGACCTCGATGCTAACGAGACGAGGACGTTTCTGTTGTGTGCACACGTCGAGCAGGTAGGAGAAGGTCCAAACGTGGCGGAGGTACTTGCCTTTGAGAGGCTGATAGGCAGAGATAAGGCTATCGTAAAGGCTGTGCTGAGACCTGCTCTCGACATAGAGAAGGAGGTATCCATAGATAATGTCACATGGAGCAAGTTTGCGTGGATCGACGTTGGAGACATCGTTTACTTCCGCATTAACGTGAGCAACAACCTCCCTGCAAACATATCTAATGTTAAAGTTATAGACAAGCTCCCATCTTTCCTGAAGTACAATTACGATGCCAACATAGAGCCAACTGGTGCAGATGATACCTATATAGAATGGTGGTTCAACAAGTTGGAAGCCGGAGAATACAAGATCATAACATTCAGCGCTACTGCTATTGGTAAAGGATATGGAGAAAACATTGTACATGCATCTGCATGTGGTAGATTCTTTGGAAAGGACAGAGCCTATGTGTTGGCTCAGCACAGGCCGGAGATAAGGGTAGATAAAAAAGCTTGGAATGGAACTGCATGGGTCGACGAACTCTACGTTAAAGAATACGCACTAGATGGCACGGCAGTGAAGTTTAGAATAACTGTGGAGAACACGGGTGGAGTAACATTAAAGAACATAGAAGTGCAGGACATCATGTCTTGTGGTCTAGAATGGACACCTGGAACATTCAGTCCACAGCCAGATGAGCTTACAATGTACAGCATCACATGGAGAATAGACTCGCTCAAGCCCGGGGAAACAATACATATCTACTTCGATGGCAGGGTGCACTGCGACTCACTAAATAAGGTGTACGCATATGCGGAATCTGAACTAGGATCAGCGAATGATGTAGATCACCTGTATATATCAAAATATCCGATTGTCTTGGCATATGAACCAAAATCACATGACTTTGGAAAAGTAGAGCAGAACAAGGTTGTTAAAACGACTTTCCAGATATGGAACAATGGAACAGGTCTTTTGGTCTATAACTTAACAGAGAACTGCACGTGGCTGAGTGTATATCCAACAGAAGGAAACTCAACGGGAGAAAGGGATAACATCACCATTACGGTAGATACGCATGGTCTTGCAGAAGGCAACTATACCTGTAACATCTTCATAAATTCAAATGGAGGAAAAGGTGTATTTACGGTGAAACTCAGAGTAATAGGAATACCAGAACTCTCCATCTCTCCATCATCCCATGACTTTGGGTATGTTCCAAAGGGAGAGAGCGTTTCAACCACTTTCAAGGTATGGAACTCGAGAACGGGAACACTAGAATACACTATTTCTCCAGAATGCGACTGGGTAACTGTAAGTCCAGCAAGTGGTGAATCGACTGGAGAGAAAGATACAATCCATGTAACAGTTTATACTTCTGGCTTATCTCCAGGCTCCCACAGCTGTGATATAAGGATTCAATCAAACGGTGGAAACAAAACCTTTACCATAAGCCTAAATGTCTTTGAACCACAGCCACCAATAATAGAGCTGATAAAGCCAGTCAAGGGAAGAATTTATGTCAGGAACAAGCCGTTGCTTATCCCAATCTTCTTTACTACGATAATAAAAGGACCGATAACAGTACATGCAGAAGTTTCTGATCCAAATCCAGGTGGAAAGATAGAGAGAGTGGAATTCTATGTAGATGACGAGCTGAAGGAAGAAGATACAGCGCCACCCTATGCATGGGTATGGTCGGGATGGGTATTTGGATCGCACACTCTGAAAGTAAAAGCCATAGATAACTATGGTATAGAGAATGAAACAGAACTAAAAGTACTGATATTCAGCTTTGGCTTTGGAGCTCCAACTACTGGAACAGTCTATGGCAAAGTTACGGAGGCTGGACACTTATTCAAGAAACCTATTGCTGGAGTAAACGTAATTGCAGAGCCAAAGTATGGCGAGGGTAAGAGAGAAACAACAACCACTGGATCGATACCGTTGATTAACAAAGGAAAGTACAAACTGCACCTAGAGGAAGGAACCTATGAAATCACTTTCCAGCATCCAGACTACAAGACCTATACAAAAGAGATAGAGGTGATACCTGGAGAGGAAATCAAGCTCAACGTATCCCTTGAGTCAAAGTAAAGACTTAAATACAGAAATACTTTCAGTAAAAGAGGGAGGAAATGAGAAATTACATTAAACTATTCCCCTTACTCTTCTTTTTATTTGTACCCAGCCATACCTAAACCCTTAACATCATCTCCTAGTCTGATCCTTTGCATTCTTGCTATACTCTTTGTCACCTTGCTGTTAAGGAAAAAGA
>JAGHAD010000077.1 GCA_021161685.1 Thermoplasmata archaeon
CTTTAAGGGTCATGGTAACTGTTCGGTTGTTTTGATCTAGGAAAAAATCAAAACCAAGCCAACCCTTTATCGTCTTAGTAAAAAACGGTTTTACTGGTGGATATCCCGGAAAGAAGAATTGAATTCCAAATCCACCATCACCACCTGTTCTGATTGGTGTTCCTAACTTCCACCACACGATTGTAGGTATGGAGCCATCTGGTTTTACGGTTATGTTGAAGATTACATAGGCATCTATACCAACTGCAGTATCATTTTTTCCTGCATACCGAGTAATCTCTTTTTCACCTGGAACGAAAGAGAGATTATAGATTCTACATGAACCCATGGTTAGGTTTAAGGTTCCAAGGTACCATGCTTTATCTTGACATTTTGTATTCACTTGCTTTGCTGTGTTTTCTTGCTCAGCTATGGCTGGAATATTTGTACATGCAATTAAAGCAAAAGTTACAGCTATTGCAAATGCGAGCTTGTTCATCTATACCGCCTCACAGGAATAAACAACTGTAACTTCTTCAGCATTTTGGTTGGTGGTACTTTGTTCTTCTCCATTGTTCTCTTCCTCCTGAACCTCTTCATATGTCATGTTTATGTTTGAACAAGCTGTGTTAACTCCAAAGGTAAATATCACTTTATCTTCCTGCATGTTATTGATCATTGGGTATAGATTAACCTCTATGGTTTGGTTGACTTCATTTACATATTCGTAGCTTCCTTTATAAGCTAGACCAACGGGGAACCATGTCCATAGAAGAGTTGGTAATGGGCTCGTGCTGTTGTTTCTGATTAAATGTATTGTGTATTCATCTTCAGATTTACTCCCTCCCGGACATGCTCCAACTCTAAGGGTTGCAGTGATTGTCCTTTCATTTTCATCGAGTAGAAAGTTAAATCCGAGCCAGCCTCCTACTGATACTCTTATCGTATATGGTTTCTCCCTCAGATAATTTGGAACAAACACTTCCACTCCAAATCCACCATCACCTGTTCTGATTGGGCTTCCAAGTTTCCACCATAAGGTTGTAGGTATGGCAAACTCGCCTACCTGGATGCAGAAATCTACATGTGCGTCTGTACCAACCAGAGTGTCGTTCTTCCCTGCATACAGAGTTTCTTCCTTACCGGAGGGTGAAAAGTTTAAGATTCTTACCCAGAAAAAGTGATCATTAAGAGATAACGTTCCTAGACACCATCCTCCTGCATTACTATAACTGTATGATTCACTTTCTCTATCGTATGATTCATTATCTATGATGAGCACATTTGGATTCCAATCATCCGATGCATTCGGTATGTAATTCCATGGAGTTTTGAGTGCTTCTTCAGCTTTGCTTAAATGATATGAGAAGTTCACTCCACTCTCCTGGGTTTCTACCCCAACAACGCTCTTATCTTGAGAGAAGAAAGTCAGGTTGTGCTTCCTTGTTTCGTTTAGATTGATTATCTTTTTCTCTATACAGTTCCTGACAACTACCTCCAAGGTACAGAGAAGGGTTACATTGTTCTCCACTTCTAGGGTATCCAAAGGTACGGTCAGGTTTTTGATCGTTGCATTGGTACAGTTTCTAGAAATCAGGACAAAGCTGTCTACTCCTACTATGCTAGTATTTGTTCCGTTTATAACCTTCTCTACAATTAAGTAGAATTCAGCCACAAATGGAGTTATGCTGTCATTTGCTTGGGTTAGATTGCTCTCTGGATAGGTTGAGATGTTGTGATCATGAAAAGATAAGCTTGGTATAGATACGTTTGCAATGATCTTACTTTCATTACTGTAAACTATCCAGTCGTTTTCGCTCTAACATGCCCTATAACAATGCTATTGTAACAGCTTCCATTGACGTTTGATGTGTCAAGTATTTCGAGCCACATCTTTCCAACGTATGCATTTCCTCCATGAATTTCTTCCGACCTGCTGGTCTTTATCACGTTCATGGATAGCAGAACTAGCATAAGAACAGATATAGCAATTATTTTCCTGCTCATCTTCTCCCCGTGAATTGAATTCGGTCTGGATAGGAGACTGTCAACCTTTTTAACCTGAAGATCAATCCCGTGGATTTGCTCAACGAAAAAGAATGCAATAGATGTAGATGGCATGATCATCCTGGCAGTCCATGTCTCTGAAACAAGGTATAATCTACAATCTGGGGTGAGAAATTGTTGACATTCTCATCAAGTTTAAATTGCTATAATTATTGGGAATGTGAATGAAAGATCCATGCAAAAGGGAAGCTTTGCTTTATGAAAAGGTTAATGATAAAATAAGGTGCAAAACTTGCGAAAGGCTTTGCCTGATTCCAGAAGGTGGCCTTGGTTTTTGCAGGACGAGAAAGAATGAAGGTGGGAAGCTTTATACCTTAGAGTATGGCAACATATCTTCAATAGGTGCGAATCCGATAGAGAAGAAGCCCCTTTTCCATTTCTATCCAGGGAGTCGTGCATTAACCATAGGAAGCTGGTCGTGTAACTTCACCTGCCCATGGTGCCAGAATTATGAGATAAGCAAGTCTCCTCCGGTCGAATGCAGGTATATCTCTCCAGAAGATTTTATCAAGCTTACCAAGAGGTTTGGGTGTAAGGGGGTCAGTATCTCTTTTAATGAGCCTACATTAATGTTGGAATATTCCCTCGATGTTTTTGACCTCGCAAAGAAGGAAGGACTCTATACTACCTTTGTCACGAATGGTTACATGAGCTCAGATGCTCTTGACTTACTTATAGAGCATGGACTTGATGCGATGAACGTTGACATAAAGGGAAATAATGAGGTTGTAAGTAAATATTGCGATGCAGATGTCAGCAAAATCTGGAGAAACTGCAAGAAGGCAAAGGATGAGGGCGTTTGGGTAGAGATAACAACTCTTGTTATACCTGGAGTTAATGATGATGAGAATTGTTTGAGAGAGATTGCGAGAAAGATAAAGGTGCTTTTGGGAGAGGAAACCCCATGGCACGTTACTCGTTACTATCCAGCCTATAGATCTCTAGAGGTAGGCCTGTATAACGGTTTTACTCCGCTTGAAACTTTGGAAAAAGCATGGAGAATTGGCAAAGAGGAAGGTCTGGATTACGTTTATGTAGGAAATGTTCCCGGTCATAAGTTCGAAAATACCTACTGCCCAGACTGTAAAGAAGTTTTAATTGAAAGGTATGGCTTTGATGTTATCAGGAACGAGCTTAAAGATAAAAGCTGTCCTCATTGCGGTAGAAAGATATCAATCGTTCTCTAGATTTATGATAACTCCTGTACAACAAGTCGTTTATAAAGGTAAAAAGAAAATTGAACTTGGTGAGGACATGTATATAGTTGGAATGGTATCAAATAAGGAACAGGCTGAGGAAATAGAAGAGGTTGTAAAGAACTTCGTGATAGGAAGAAGATTCGGAAGTTTGGGTCATTAAGTTTGAGCTTGATTATTCCGCTTTTCCCCTACCACTCTTGCTCCTTGCTGGTCAATGTAGCTTCTGTAAGTTTTACCAAATATAGACAAAATATCCACTAGCTTCTCTGTTTCTCCAATCGCGAACACAGAATTTCCGAGCATACACATGCTCGCAAGACCGTAATTGCTCGCCATCTCGATTGCTTCGATTACCTTATCTTTTGCTAGACCAGTATCCCTTGCAAACCTGTACGAGACCTTAATCAGGTTTTCCAGAGAAGGTTTTTCAAGCAGAGTCGAAAGACAGTACCTCGCGCTCTTTCTGATCTTTCTCATAAGCTCGGCATTTCCAAGCACGGAAGGTGTTGGTAGCTTTTCGTCCAAAACGCATAGAACGACTTCGCTATCTCCAGGTATGTGCTCTATCATTCCCCAAGGAGGCAAACCTGGTGTTTTTCTAATTTCAATGCCACCAAAACTTTCAGCTATGACATCTCCCAAACCCGTTCTGCACAATACCTCTGCGCAATGGGCAGATTCAATGGCATCTATCTTCGTTAAGCCAACAAGCCTAGCTACGCCGATTGCAGCGCTCAATGCACCTGCCCCACTAAGTCCAAAACCTTGAGAGATTGGCAGGGTATGTTGTATCCTGATTTTGATTTCAAGAGGCGCATCTCTTATTAGATTTTTAATGGCTAGCTTTGTTGTTCTCGCATCCTCTTTCTTACCGTTTATCATGATTTCTATTCTTTGCTCGGCAGATTGATTTACTTCTACTTCTGTCATTACCCCAAGAGACAGGGAAATTCCAGCTCCTCTAGAGCCAGATTTCCTTGGATCCCTTGCTATGTAAGGATCGAAAAATCCGGTCACATGGGATGGAGAGAATACCTTTACCTTCATCACAGCTCTCTCAGTTTCAAAAGAATTTTCTCAGCTAAAGTTTTTTTGTTACCCTCAAGATAAAGGGTTTCTCTCCTACTCACGATCCATACCTCGCTCTCTCCGGATCCGAAAGCTTGTAATGTGTTTGCAACGACTAAATCAAGGTTAAATTTATTTAAAAAGTCCAGGGCTTTCTTTTCAATATCCTTCTTCTCTTTCTCAGCTTTGAAGGCGATTACTTTGCCATTTGGATTCAGTTTTCTCAATTCCTCTATTACATAAGGGGATTTTCTTAACCTGATAGTCAAGCTGTCTTTATTTGATGGTAGTTTTCCATCGAACTTATCTGGAACATAGTTTGCGAGGGCTGCACATACTATAATGAAATCGAAATTTCTTGATCTTTCAATGATTCTAAAAACATCTTTCACCGATTCGAATTTTTTGGATGGAATGTAGTCTGGTATCCTTTCGGTAACCATTCCGTGCCACAGCTCCACGTCTGCTCCCATTTCGAAAGCTTTTGTGGCTAAGGATATTGCCATTTTACCGGAGCTTCTATTACTGATAAACCTGATATCATCTATGTACTCCACACTGGCTCCACCTATGACAAGAACTCTTTTTCCCTTCAAGTGTTTCTCACTCAAAGTTCTCTTCACATAAGCAATGATCTTTTCTCTCCCAGCCAGCCTGGCGCTTTCTCCTTTTATCTCCGGATCTATGATTATAAATCCTCTCTTCCTCAGGTTATCGACATGCTCTTTTATTATTGGATTATCGTACATGGAAAGATGCATCGCTGGAGCTATGAGTATAGGTACACCAGAGCCTTCTGCAGCCAAAACGCAAGAGGTCAATGCATTGTCTGCCACCCCAGTTGCTATTTTAGAAATGGTATTTGCGGTACACGGTGCTATCAGGATTAGATCTACATTTCTGCATATCTTAACATGTTCAACCTGTCCACCAAGTTCCAGAACGGGTTTTCTCCCGGATGCAAATTCCATGGTATTTGGATGAAGAATCTTCGTTGAGGTTTCGCTCATCACCGGTATAACATCTGCTCCATGCCTTATCAATTCTCTACACAAATGGAACGATTCAATTGCTGCAATACTACCAGTGACGCACAGGGCAATTCTCTTATCTTTTAGATCCCAGCTTTTTTCTCCCCTTATTTCATCAGCCGGATGCATGGCATTACCTACCATATGCTTACTATTTGTCAATCTAAAAAATTGTCGTCAAAAGAAAATATCAAAATGTCTCTTGTCTCCATAAGCTAAAACGTACACAACGTTTACCTCACGACCATTACCGAGCAAGAAGCATGACGCACAACCTTATCAGTAACGCTTCCTATCAAAAATCTCCCCTCTTTTCCATATCCCTTATAACCGAGCACAATGAGATCGCACATCTCTCTCTTTGCAACAAGAAGTATCTCGTCTGCCGGATCGCCCGTTTCCACAACCGTTTCAACCTTTGCTACCTTCCCTTCTAGCTTGGTTGCAACTTCCTTCAAGGTTTCCTCTGCCCTTTCCTTAAACGTCTTTCTTTCGATCAACTCATCAAGGTTAATGGTTGGGAGCAGCATCTTTGTAAATGATGAAGAAACTAGCTCAGCTGGAATAACCGTTAACAGAATAACCTCATCTCTTTCCTTTGCAACATTTAAAGTCAAGTCGACAGCCTTCCTCGAGGATTCTGAGCCATCGTATGCTATGAGGATCCTCATGCTAATTGGAAAAACAAATGGAGATATATATTTGTCGTTTTAAGACACGAGATAATATTACTTCGAAAGGAGATGTATAAAGTCTGAAAGCTGCATCCCCTCTTTCCATCTCATGACGAAGTTGTTATCCTTACTAACTTTTATCTTTGGTACAGTTTTGTGAACATCTTTTGCCTTTCCCTTCAGATTTTTTATGTCGAGAGTGAACATCCTCCATGTATCCCCCCTCCGCCTCTTTAGTCTAAAAGCATATATTGGCAAGATGCCTGCTCTTTCACATTCATCCATTATGTTAAATGCTTGTTTCTTCAAAATCTCATTTCTGCTAAATCGTATGGTATCTGAATTGCTCGATTTGATCTCTACCAGAAAAGAAATGTCATCCCTAACCGCAACGAGATCTACTCCATAAGAGCCGGCGGCGCGAACCACGATAAAAGGCTTCCTGAGTATCGACATGTATTTTTCTTTCTCTTCCGCTGTACATGTTTTCGTTACCTTCTCGAGAATTTTTCTGTCTCCCCTGAGGATTGCTCTCAACTCTCTCTCGTATTTACTGCTCATCCACCAAAGATAAAAAACAAACTATTTTAACTATTTTGTAGATAAAGAAATAAGGATGAAAGCTGAAATCATTGTGAAGGAAGCAATGAAAGTTAACCCGTTGACTTGTGATCCTAACATGACAATAAGGGAAGTGGCACAAAGGATGAGGGAACGCAAGGTTGGAAGCAGTATTGTGGTAAGGGGATGTAACCAGCCCATAGGGATAATAACAGAGAGCGATATACTAAAGAAGGTGGTAGCAGAAGGCAAGGATGCAAACAAGGTGTTGGTGAAAGAGGTGATGAGCACGCCTCTCGTTAGCATAGATCCCTATGCATCTCTGGAAGATGCGATGAAAGTAATGAACAAACACAACATAAGAAGGTTACCAGTGATGGAAAAAGGAAGGTTGGTGGGAATAATAACGGAAAAGGATATTTTCAGGATATCACCCGCTCTCATAGAAATAAGAAGGGAATGGAGCATGATAGAAAGCAGCAAAGAGGAAAAGGACTTTTTCCTATCCGGGAAATGCGAGGGTTGTGGAAAGTTCTCAACGGACTTAATGGAAGTGGACGGCGTCTTCCTGTGCGAAAGTTGTAGGGAAAAATAAGGTGAAGTTCATGAAAGTTAAGGACATAATGACAAAAGACGTTATTTCAGTTGGGAAAAACGAAAGTCTTGATCACATTCTTTATTTAATGGAGAAGCACGATATCACAAAGATACCCGTTGTTGAGGGAGGAAAGCTTCTGGGAATAATAACAGACGGTGAAATTGCATACAAACTTGGATCTTTTAGAAAGAAAGATGTTACCCCTGCCCACCTTTATGCATCCTCAGTGATGGTAAAGGACTTTGACACAATTTCTCCAGATACCGAAGTAAAAGATATAATAAAAACGGTTGGTCTGCCAGGCATAACCATGCTACCAGTGATAGATGATGGAAAGCTTGTCGGAGTTGTTACAAAAGCTGATTTATTACCTCTCGTGAAGAATGAAGAGCCGGTAAGCAAGGTGATGACCAAACACGTTATAACCGTTGGTCTAGAAGATAGAGTTGTGCATGCAAGGAGATTGATCATCGATAACAGTATAGCAAGACTCCCCGTTGTAAAGGAAGGAGAAGTTGTTGGTATAATAGCTGAGATGGATATTGCAAGAGCTTTTGCAAAGCTAAAGAAGTCTATATCGATGAAGCACCAAAAGCATCATGTGGACGAGTTGTTGGTAAAGGATGCAATGAAAACTCCAGCAATCGTTGCAGAGCCAGACATCTCCATAAAGGAAGCTGCGGAGATAATGCTCCAGAACAACATTGGTGCCATTCCACTGGTGAAGGATAACAAACTAGTTGGTATAGTCACCCGTACCGATTTGATAAAGACCTTGAGAGAATAATTTAGATACCTACCAGCAATTTAAAGGTCATCCATGTTATAAAGACGAGTACGCAGACGTGCTTTGTTCCATCTACAAGAGAGCCAGACTCAAAAACACCAGCTACTAGACCAGATCCAATAGACTGGATCACAGCTCCCCAGAAGAAGATGCTCTCTAAATCACGTATTGAGATGCCCGCTCCCGCTCCAATTCCTCCACTAGATAAAGCTACCGCACCTTTTGTCAAGTTTGGCAGAAAAGTGCTACACAAGATAATAACTATTGCCAAAAAGGTAATGGCTCCTATGTAAACGATCATTACGTAAGAAAACATACTCGCTTTTCTTTCCGATTGCAGGAATTTCATCTCTCTAGCGTCCTTTGCTGCAGCCATTAAAATATCTGCAGTCGCTCCTCCTCCTTTACTCGCCTCTATGATTAACGTCACCGCTCTTTTTACTAGAGGTGTATTAACCCTTCTTGCTAGGGCTGATAAGGCATCTGTTACGCTCTCTCCCCATGATATCTGCCTTGCCATTAACCTTATTTCTGGAGTTAGAGCTCCGTAATTACCCTTGGATGCCATGAAAATTGCCTTTGTGAAAGTCATGCCAGCTCTCTTCGATTCTGCCAAATCTCTAATGAAATCTGGAAATCTGTCGTCTATCTTTCTTATGCGTCTCTCCCTAAATAAGTTATAACCTCCATATAATCCCGTGCCTCCCAAAATAGCTACCGTAACAAAATCTGCGGGTGAGCCCGCACTTATTACATTTACAAACCTAAGAAAAGCTAAGAACATAAACACAATAACCAACAGAGCTGATAATGAGGTTATTATCAATCCCGCATAGTTGTACAACTTTACTATTATTATATCCCTCAGCCTTTTGGGTGCGATTCTCTCCATCTTACACCTCCGGGGTCATGAATTTAACACCAAGAGCAAAACCGAGATGAATTAAAGGAAGGATCAGAAAGACGAATAAATGAAGAAAGGTTATCCCCGATTCGCTACCTTGGATTATGGTGAGCAAAGAAATGACAATTAGAACAAAAAGAGGTCCTGCAACTGCAGCGGTTACATAGGCTTCTGCCATCACTCCAAGTGTTTCCAAAAATGTTTTCTGTTTTTGCCTGTTCTCTCTCATGTACTGTTCCGCCTTTGCCATAAAGTACGGTTTGAGGGATCCACCAGATGTTATCGTAACCACTACACCTTGAAGGAAATCCCTGAATCTCTCAGATGGAGTTCTCTCCATGGCTCTCTTCAAAGCGGTTACTATGTCCATACCAAGCAATGTTACATCTCTAGCTATGCGTGCGGCTTCCTCCTTCACCTCTCCATAAATGCCCTGCTTCGATAGGCTTATGAATATTTCATGCGGAGCTACGCCAGCGGCTGACATTGCGGATATAAAATTCAGGGCATATGGCAGGTTGCTATCTATCTTTCTTTCTCTCGACTTAGCTCTATTCTTTGGATACATTAAGTGGAAGGTATAGACCATGAATCCCATAACAAAGGGAAAAAGGCCCAAAATGAGAGAGAAAAACACCGTTTTTGCCGGTGTCTCGGGTTTTATTAAGTCAGGAAGGACGGTTGTTGCCACTATTAGAGAAATAACAATACCAACGGCGATTGCAATGAAGGTGTTCATCCATGAGCATGCAAGATAAGTGCTTGGACGAACGTTCATGTTTGCCCTTTCAAGATCAAGCTTCAGATCTTCGGTAACGCTACTCTCTGCAAGCTTACCAAGTAACTTATAGCAAAATTTTTGATATCTAGTTAGGGGCATCTTCCTCTACCTTCCTTAACAGGTCTTCTGGTTTTTCGGCATACTCAGCAATTACCTTTGCAACTTCTCTGTAAGACCTTAACCCCTTTTCCTTCATCCATCTCAGAATCTTTATCCTTCTCCTTATTTCTTCTGCCATATCTTCTCTGCTCATTCCACTGCTTGCTCTTATCTTCTCCAGAACGTAGCTCTTTCCAGAGTAGATGAAATTATCATCAACCGGATCCCACCTGAAAACTTCATTTGTCAGAATTTCTTTCGTCTTGGGATCTATGTCAAGGATCTCAACAATTTGCTTTATTCTTCTCACCCTTTTACCCTTAACCTTAGCCGTTACCTGTATGGATATTACATCTAGAGCCTGGAGCATTATTCTTGGTATGTTAATTGGTTTTCCTTCAAGCCTGTGGATAAGGGATTGGGGAGAATCCGCATGCATGGTTGAATAGGTTGTGTGTCCCGTCGCCATCGCTTGAAATA
>JAGHAD010000112.1 GCA_021161685.1 Thermoplasmata archaeon
GTTAAAGGATATCGTTCCTTATGAGTTCAGGACGACACTGGTAAAAGAATTCCATGGAGTGGATGATGTGGTCGAGATTGCAAGAGCTATTAGGGGAGCGAGGGCGTATTATCTGCAAAATCTCAAGATAGGGGTGGAAACCATCGGTGAAGAAAGGTTCACACCGGTTGATAGAGAAACTTTGGAAGAGATGATTAAAAGAGCTAGTAAATTTGTAAAGGTCATGGGGAGGTGATCTCGTTATTCTTCTCTAGCCTGTAAACAATGATGCTCTCAAACCTGGATATATCCCTCTGCATAAATCTCTCGAATCTCCATCCATTTTCCCTAAACATCCTTTCAGCCTCATCGATATCGCTCAAGGTCGAGTAAGATAATAGAATCTTTCCATTATCTTTCAGGTAATCGTGCGATTCCCTCAAGAATCTTTGGAGTAGCTCTTTTCGATAATCGCAGATCGCCAAATCGAATGCATCTTTTGGTTTCAGGTTTAGATAAGGAATATTGAAAACGATCAGATCAAATAACTTCTTCTTCCCCAAGCAAGAGAACAGATCCGAACGTATTATATCAATATCGACGCGATGATTCCTTGCATTCATCCTTGCGCATCTCACCGCATCCCTGTTTATATCTATGGCGATCACCCTTGCTCCTTGCTTTGCCAAAGTTATAGCTAGTATACCGCTACCAGTTCCCATGTCTAGAGCCATCTCGTTCGATGATACTCCAATACGCTTTATTGCTTCTACCATCAACTCCGATGAGCAGAAGAGCTTTGGATTGAAGACATTCTCAAGTACATTATATCTTTCACCATCGATGAAAACATCTTTCCGAATCTTAGAGTACATAAACTGAAGGGATCTTATGATGGATCTCAAGATCTTTAATCTCAATGACTTTGTTAGGTCTTTTCTCAACATTTTCAACCTTCCATAAAAGCATTTGACATAAATCTTTACCATATATCGCAAAGACGACGCGAAAATTATCATAGCCATGCTGGCGCTGCCTCTCGTTCTGGCTACTCGATTCCATTCCAAGTGGTACGAAATTATTTTAAATGAGGAGCTAAATTTTCTTTGGGGATGGGGTAAAATGAGATTGGAAGTGTGCATTATATTGATCCTTCTCGTGGCTGGCTTGCTATGCGGATGCACGCACATTGAGGAGTTGAAACTGTATGAAGAAGAGAAAGAAGGAAAGATGCATGTCTCTACATGGATTGGATATGGCTGGAGTACCAAATCTATTGAAAAAGATGCGGTTGATGAAGCGATATCAATGATGGAGGAGGGACTTCAAGGAAAAGAACCAGAGTACATAATACTGTTTTTAACGGTTGATTACAACGTAACGATGGTGGTAAATGAGGTTTTAAAACACTTTCCAAACGCACAGCTATACGGTGGGACATCATGCAGGGCTGTTTTGACAAAGGATGGCTATATCTCTAGCGAGAATGGGGCGATGGCTATAATGGGGATATGCTCTGAAAACATAACCTTTGGAGTAGGTGGAGCGGAGATCGGGGAAATATCAGCTAAAGAAGCGGGAAAGCGGGCGATAACAGAAGCGATATCAAACGCTGGACTGAATGGAAAGCCAGATCTGATACTGATAACGGGTTCTCCAGGCTACGAGGAAGAGGTACTATTAGGGATAGAGGAGGTTGTTGGTAAAGATGTGCCCATATTTGGAGGCAGTGCTGCAGATAACGCCATAGAAGGTAAATGGAAACAGATTGCCAACGGAAAGGTATATTCTAATGGTGTGAGCGTAACCGCAATTTTCACGGATATGAAGATAGGTTATGCGTTTGAATCTGGCTATCTAGTTATGGAAAACGAGGGGGTCATAACAAACTCTTCTGGAAGGAGGATCTATGAGATAGATGGTAGACCGGCTGCAGATGTTTATAACGAGTGGACATCTGGGAAAGTTTTTGGTGAGTACGCTAATTTGACGAATGGAGAAATCATAATTCTAAAAGATGCAACCTTCTATCCTCTTGCCAAGAAGATACAAGCCGATAACAAAACCCATTACATTTCCATACACCCAAGATCTGTGAACCTATCTGATAGGTCTATATCCGTATTTGCAAACGTGAACAATGGTGATAGGATTCAACAGATGCACGGCACTTGGGAGATACTGCTTAACAGGGGGCAAACAACGCCTGCCGAGGCTTTGAAGAAAGGGAACATCAAAAAGGGAGAAGGTGTATTTGGGATCTACACCTTCTGTGCTGGAACCATGCTGGCAATTCCTGATAAGGAAAGAGAAAAACTACCTTTAATGGTATATCAAACAACGGGTATGCCTTTCATAGGGACCTTCACATTTGGTGAACAGGGATTTATAGAAGGTATCGGCAACGTCCATGAGAATCTCGCCAATTCGATGGTGGTAATAGGTTAAGAGTGGTAAGATGAAAATATTTCACAAAGTTTTCATCTGCATGTTCAGTGCTTCTATTGTAACTGGGACAATTGCCCTCTGTGTGCTCGTTATCGAGCAATCAAAGGCGCTCGAGAAGGACATTCACCGAAATTATCTATCGCTTGCTGGAGTGATGTCAAAGAGCATCGAAGCGGGTTATTTGGCTGGAAAATGGCCCTTTGAAACGCTTGCGGAGGCGCAGAAGCATGGAAAGATTGTATTTTGGCTTGTTGCAAAACCAGATGGAGAAGTAATTCTCGCGAGCAATTCTTCCATGTGGGGAAAGAAGCTATCAGATGAGTACCTTTCAAGCACGATAAAATCATTTGATATCCGGTTCAAAGGGGAAACGGTAAGGCTCATTATTTATCCATTGGAAATAACAGAAGAAGGTAAAAACTGGATATTTTGCATGGGTTACTCTCTTGAGCCAATAATCGATGCCAGAAATCTTCTGCTGGAAAGGGGGCTGATATCTTTTGCGGTTCTTACGATACTGGTAGCGATAGTTTCTTTTTTGCTTAGCAGGGATATAAGCGAACCGATTACAAAGATATCAAAAGCCGCATTGTCTGTAGCCAGAGGAGATCTGGATCAGTATGTAACTATAAGGACAGATGGTGAAATTTTACAGCTAGCAGATAACTTCAACAAGATGGTAAGGGATCTTAAAAAGCAGAGGAATGAACTGAAAAAGTTGCTCAAGCAAAAGGATGAATTCATATACCAGCTTGGACATGACTTGAAAACTCCTCTCACTCCAATATCCGCATTGCTCCCACTCATTATTGAGAGAGAAAAGGATCCAAAGCAGAAAGAACTTCTCGATGTGGTTTTGAGAAACGTTAATTACATGAAGAAGCTAGTGATGGATACCCTTGAGCTTGCTAAATTGAATGCACCCAGCACGAAGTTCGATCTGAAAAGAGTAAACTTATCATCGGTTGTTGAGAGAGTTCTTTACAACAACAAACCTCTATTTATGGAGAACGGTATAAATGCCGAAAACAAGGTAAGGGAGGATATCTTCGTTAAAGCGGATGAGCTTAGGCTTGAAGAAGTTCTCAACAATTTGATATCAAATGCGGTCAAATGCATGCCGGATGGTGGCAACTTAACTGTGAGCGCAGAAGAGAAAGGAAAAGAAGTTGTGGTTCATGTTAAGGATACTGGAATTGGTCTAACGAGTGAGGAAAAAGAGAGGATATTTGACGAATTTTACAAGGTTGATAGGTCGAGGCATGATCTGGGATCAACTGGACTTGGACTGACAATCTGCAAGCGAATTATAGAAAAGCATGGTGGCAAAATATGGGCTGAAAGTGAAGGAAAAAATAAGGGCACAACGATAAGTTTTACTTTACCCGCCTGTCGGTAGAACGTAGTGTAAGAAAAGTAGTCCCGCCTCCCGGATTTGAACCGGGGACCTGTCGGTCTCTGCCTAGAGCGGTAGGGGTCTACAGCCGACCGCTCTAGCCAGACTGAGCTAAGGCGGGCATTATAATAATAGATTTGGAGATATTTTAAACTTTATGCAAAATAACTCCTCTCACTTATCTCTCCAGCCAAGTTAGTTAACATCAATCTCTTTATCTCCTCCATATCCGTAGCGTGAGCCAGAACCCACATCAGCTTAACATAGGCAACCTCTGGTAGCATGTCCTCACAAGGTATAACCCCTATTTTCAGCAAATCCCTACCCGTAGAGTATACGTTCATGTTGACCCTTCCATAAATGCACTGAGAGGTCATAACAATGGTTGTTCCGTCATCTATCAGTTCCTTCAGCCTTGGAATAAGCCTACTAGATACATGTCCCAATCCGGTACCCATGAGAACTATTCCTTTCTTTCTGGGTATGTCGTCTGGCTCCATCCCCGGATAAAAATACATGATAGAAACGTCCTTCTCCATTTTGTCATCTACCAGAACTTCTCCCTCTTCCCTCTTCCTGTAACCCTGCAAGAGCTTTATCTCACCATTAGAAACGATGCCCAATGGGGGAACGTTAATGCTCTTGAACGCATCTCTCCTTGAAGTATGCATTTTCCTGACCTTCGTACCCCTGTGTATTACTGTATAGGAATCCGAACTTTCTCCATGCATCAAAACAACAACTTCTCCTATATCGGTCTTTGAAGCAACGAGGGCTGCATCAAGTAGATTCTGATATGCATCAGAAGAAGGTCTATCACTCGATCTCTGTGCGCCAACCAAAACAACGGGGCCAGTTAAATTTTTTAGCATGAAAGAAAGGGCTGCAGCGGTATAGCTCATTGTATCAGTTCCATGCGGAACAACGACGCCAGATACTGCATTGCCGTTAAATTCTTTTGCAATTTCTCTCGCAAGCCTTCTCCAATGATCAACCTCCATATTCTCGCTCAGCAACTGATATACTATCCTAGCTCTAACGTTGCACACATCAAATATTTCTGGAGCCGAGAAAGCGAGATCATCTGCAGAATAAGCGGGATGAACCGCTCCAGTTCTGTAATCCACATAGCACGCTATGGTTCCTCCTGTTCCGAGTATCGAAATCGTCTTCTTTTCAGGATCGAAAGGAACGCTTGCCTTCAACCTCTCTTTCTCTTCTCCTTTTTCCAAAATCTCGATTTCGGTATCTCTGTTCACTTCTACACCGATGTTGTAGCCGTTCTTCAGCTTTATAGTAACGATGTTCTCATCGCTGAACTCATGGTGAGGCATCAAAATTCCCTCATAGGTTTTTCCTTTCTTCTTTATCCTTATTACATCCCCCTCCTTCGCCCCAACCCTTTCAAGAATCTCCTTTCTTATTGACATACCTAAAGATATTAAAGGAAAACTAATTAATAACTGTGAGGTACGCTTTCAAAATCGCATATGATGGAAGGTATTACAACGGCTTTGCCAGGCAACCGGATCAAAGAACCGTAGAGGGAGAGATAATAAGAGCCTTGCGGGAAGAGGGCTTGATGGAAGATCCGAAGAGAGCAAAATTTAGAGCTGCTAGCAGAACCGACAAGGGAGTTTCGGCTCTTGGGAATGTTATAGCCTTTGATTCTGTCAAGGAGATAAAGCTGTGGAACCTCTATGAGTTGAACAAGCGTTTAGATGGGATATGGTTCTATGGAATTAAAAAGGTAAGTTCCAACTTCTATCCAAGACATGCGAGGATGAGATGGTACAGATATTACATGCATGTGAATGATGACTTTAACATCGAGAAATTTCTGGAAGCTTGCTCCCTGTTCACTGGAAAACACAATTTTAGAAACTTTGCAAAGATAGAGGGAAAGAAAAGTCCTTGCAGGACAATAGAAAATATAGTTATTGAATGGAAGAATGAAAATACAATTTGTCTTGACTTCTTTGCTCACACATTCCTTAGGCATCAGGTTAGGAAGCTGGTTGAAGCCCTAAAGAAAGTTGGGAAAGAAGAGGTGGATATCTTTTTGGTGAAAGAAGCTCTGAACAATCCAAGTATTAAGATAGATTTTGGAACTGCGGAGCCAAGGAATTTGGTTTTAATGAATGTTTACTTCGATTTTGAATTTGAAGAGGATAGAGATTTTTATAATGAAATTTATAGAATTATAGAGGAGCTGGCATCTGAAAATTATGCTGATAAATGAATTCGATCCATGGAAATCCAAATTGTGCACATGTCCAAGGAAATTCTCATTTAGTCCTTATACCGGCTGTTCCCATGCATGCGTTTATTGTTACATAACTTCTTACATTCCAGATCCTTTTCGGTCAAGGTTGAAAAAAGATCTGTTCAGAAGGCTGAGAAAGGAAATTTCAAAGGTTGATACTTATATAAGCATGGCTAACAGCTCTGACCCATATCCACCTGAAGAAAGGTTTAACAAAGCTACGAGGGGTTGCCTGAGGATATTCAAGGAAAATGACGTCAAGGTTCTCATAATCACAAAATCTGACATTGTAAAGAGAGACATAGATATTTTAAAGGAGATGAAAGCAACGGTCAGCATTACCATAACATCTTTGGATGATGAGAAAGCAAAAAGAGTAGAAAGAAAGGCTCCTCCGCCCAGCAGGAGGCTTGAAGCTCTGAGAAAGCTATCAAAAGCTGGTATACCGTGCTCTGTTAGGCTAGATCCAATAATACCTGGATATAATGATGAGGAGATAGAAAGGATAGTTGAAAGTGTAGCACCTTACTGCGAACACATTGTGGCTTCTACCATCAAACCAAGGAGAGATTCCTTCAGTAGGTTGAAGAGGTTGTTTGATATTGATAAGTTTAAATTCGAAAGGATTGGAGGAAGTTTTTATCTTCCAAAGGAGTTGAGATTTTCTCTACTTAAAAGAGTTGAAGATGCTTGTAGAGGGCATGGCTTGTCATTTGCAGCCTGCAGAGAAGGATATGAATTCAAAGCAAAATCATGCGATGGAAGTCATTTGATTGAATGATATTATCTTTTCCTCTTCCTGATCAGTATTAAAACGGCAACGAGGCAGATGATAACAGCAAGGAAAGACACTAGCAGAAAAGGTTGCAAAGAATTGACTTTATCAGAATGCATTTCATGATTTTTAACATGCGATTTGCTCAGGAAAAGAACAGCTAATGCTTGCTCTTTCGCAATTAAAGCTTCCTTCATCGAGAGGGTTGCAATTGCTATCCTTGCAGGATCATTCTCCTGTTTTTCAGCATCCTTTAAATGCAAACTAGCTAACTCAAAGTTCAGTTCTGCAAGAGGAGCATCTAAGTCGTTCTTTTCTCGAATTTCTGAAATAAAAAGTCTTGCATAATTCAGATAGGATCTTGCTGCATCCAAAGCCTCGCTTCCATTTGATATTTCAAGATGCTGTAAATGGTAATCTACCAATGCTTTTGTGCGGGAAGCTTCCATTAGAGCTAGGTAATATGATTCATTTTGATAGTACATCTTGGCTTTGTTCAAAGCATTCCTCGCTTCTCCAATTCCTCCAATATTTTTGATTAATTCCTCTGAAATGTCTATCCATTTTGAAGAGACGGTTTCATAACTTATGTTCTGTAAGCCATTATTCCTGTTTTTAGCCATCAAAAGAAAATCCTCAGCTTTTTGGAGGGAAGCTAGGGCTTCCACGAATAAAACGAGGGAAGCATCAAAATTTCCCTCTGCATGCTTTTCACTTGCCTTTTTCATCGTATCACTTGCATCTTCCAAACTCTCAAAAGCAATGGATGCCCATTCATGGGCTGGTAGAGTTTTCAATTTCAATTTCTTGAGCTCCTTTTCTATGGCTGAGTATTTATCTGAGGCTTCATCCATTAACATGAGGCAAGCATCTTCTTTACCATACGTTTCAGATAAATTAAGGGCTCTCTGGAGATTCAGATACTTATAGCTCTCCATAAGCAAGTTAAATGCATAAAATGGATGCCCTTCTCTGTAAGCTTTTGCTTGTTCAAATTTTTCGTAAGTCAAATTTCTATAAATGTCTCTAGAGTATTCAAGGTCGAACAGATCATAGTATGCACTCTCTTTGCAATAAGTACATGGAGACGTCAATGAAATCAAAATAAAGAAAAGGGTTAAGGATAAGATTCCCCTCAGCAGACTGGACATTCCCCTTCCCTGCATTTTTCGTTACAATGGTCTATCGCCCACCACAGAAAGCTCGCTGCTAGCCATCCGCATACGGCAAATCCCACGAGTCCTGCAAGGATGAGGATTAAGGAGTAAATGGGATATCGCAGTACCGTTAGAAAACCACAAAGAGAAACCCAAAGGGAAAGAATACAACCGATAAAGTAGACGCGAAATATACCCAGAAGATCCTTACTTTCCGGGTCCTTAATAATGCATTCCAGCATGCATTTTATGTAAGACCAGTTTATTAGCTTTATTAACCTTGGTTGTTCCCTTTCTTGTTGAAGGGCATTGGAAATCTTGATCAAGTTCTCTTCTCTCTGGGAAGCTACTACTGGATTGGCTACGGTGAGCAGAAGAATCAAGGAAAAAGTGAGACCGAAGAATTTTAACCTCATGTTATCCTCCACCCCTTTCATACTTCATCGATCATCATAATAAAATAAAAGTTTATTTTTTTTCGCTGATTACACGGGACATTGCCCTTCCTTGCATTTTTCATTGCAGTAGTGTATCATCACAGATAACAGAAAGATTACTGCCGCATGGCACAGGAAGGAAACCATGGCGTAAAAAAGAGAGCGTGGAAGTCGCAATTTAGGAAGATTCTCGAGAGAGTATACCAGAGACACAAAGCCGACCCCAAGGAGGATACCGATTATAGTCCAAAGTGGTGCAATATTAGGATCTCCCCAAAGCACGCACTTTAACACGCATTTTATGTAAGACCAGTTTATTAGCTTTATTAACCTTGGTTGTTCCCTTTCTTGTTGAAGGGCATTGGAAATCTTGATCAAGTTCTCTTCTCTCTGGGAAGCTA
>JAGHAD010000155.1 GCA_021161685.1 Thermoplasmata archaeon
AATATAAACAGAGTAACCGTTGTAACAAAAGCAAACGTGATAAAGACAACCGATGGAAAATTTTTAGAAATTGCTGAGAGAGTGGCAAAGGACTATCCTGAGGTAGAGTGGGATAGTTGGTTCATAGACATTATGACTGCAAAACTCCTAGATCCAGCCAGAAGGAAGGACTTCAGGGTCATTGTTCTTCCAAACCTATATGGAGATATTCTAACAGATGAGGCGGCGCAGTTGCAGGGCGGTGTAGGCACAGCCGGAAGCGCAAACATTGGAAAGAGATATGCTATGTTTGAAGCGATTCATGGAACTGCATTGAGAAGGGTTAAGGAAGGAAGAGCAAAGTACGCCGATCCAACAAGCATAATAAAGGCTGCTGCAATGCTTCTAGATCACATCGGCTACAAAGAAAAGGCAAGACGCCTTGATATGGCTCTGGATATTTGCACTCAGTATGAGAGAAAAGTCGTTGTTACGGGAAGAAGCGATGGAGCAACAACAGCTGAGATGGCAGACTATATAATAAAGACATTGAAAGATAAAGACCTTGAAAAGAAGTGGATGAATTACCAGAATTAAATGGTGAAATATAACGGAGCTGATATTCCATGAAAACAACTTAAAAATTTGGAGAGGTTTTGCCAAACAAGCCCTCAAACATTCATCTATTTTTCTGCTTTCATCTACATCGCTTTTCTACTGTAGAGGCAAATTAGGGGACCTTTCCTTTCAATGCTTCAAAAGAAGGTTGAAAATCGAACACTGCATTTGTTACCTTTTACAATTTGTAAGGTAGAATTTCTTGACAGTCTTGCTCAGCCATATAAGAAAATTTTAATTATGGAGAGAAATTTTTACTTGTGGAGAAAAATTCAGAAGATCTCGATGAGGTGGTATCTAAGAAGCTTAAATTCATTATATTCAAGGGATTTGTAGCTCTAGGGATCGTTCTATTGAGGAATTTCGGAGAATTCAGGAAAATGAAGAGAGAAAAGAAGGTAAGGTATGTGAGGCCTCCAAGAAGGTATGAGATACCCGAATATAGGGAGGGGATGGAATACTGCAAGTCGGATGAAAAATACCTGAGGCCAACCCCGTTCTGTAACTACAGGGTACCTGAAATCATTGCTATGGCGCACAAGTTGGGAGCATATAAGAAATCTGACTACGAGTATGCCAAATCTGTTTTTGAATTTGTAAAGAGAAATGTTATTTTGGAATTTCTCCCAATGGATGATGTCGCCGATACCCTGAAGAGAGGTACGGGAACGTGCTTACATAAGATATCACTATTCATAGCCCTTTGCAGGACTGCGGGAATAAAGGCGAGATACAAGTTATATGCTCCCATTCTCACTGAAGCTTGGTATGAGCATCTCGTTGGAGTGGATCCTCTGGCACAGCAGTGGTATAATGCAATGGGCTATTTTCTGTTGCATGGAGAAGGAGAAGTTTACATAGATGGTAAATGGATCGTTGCAGATGTTGGACCAACTCCTGAGAGGCAAGCTGCTCAAGGAATTCCAATAACAAAGTTTGGTGAGGACTCGATCGGAACTTGGTTCTATGCTGTACCGGGAACAATAATGAGGGTGGAGTCAATTACAAAGTTAAGCAAAGGGTTGTTTGGGAAACTGATGAAACTTGGAATGGAAAAGATTGCAGCAGTACCCCTGGCTAGGGTAAATGCAAGTATCTTACAGCAAATAGAAAAAGGGAGGAAAATTCTAGAGGAAATGGGAGAAGAGGAGTATGACAGGAAAGCAAGGGAAAGATATAAACCTATTATGCTCAAAACGGAACTTTTTGAGAGAAAGCCGGGACTCAAGTTTAGGGAGTGAGGATTCTGGTCAAGATCATGGCTATACCTAAAGCAATAAAGATAATTGAAATTGCTTTTACCAAAATTCTCTCGCTAGATACGTTGGCAAACCTTGCAGAAAAAGTTCCACTTATGGAAGCACCAAGCCCCACAAAAATACCCCCTATCACGCTTACATTTCCATATATAGCATGCCCTACAGCTCCAGAAATGGCTGTAAACACCATTGCGAGAGCAGATGTGCCAACCGCCCTACGGAGAGGCAAGCCAATTACAAGGTAGGAAACTACCAAGAACCATATTCCCCCAGTTGCCCCCACCATACCAGCGATTATACCTATGATGAATCCCATTGGTAAAGAAATGTACTTTGAAATTTTTATTCTGTTTCCTAAGATTTTTTTAAAGCCCCCTATTATGTCTTCCCTGCTGATCCCTCTTTTCCACATTATAAGACCCATGAGAATGAGAATTATTCCAAAGAGACTTCCCAGACCTGCTTCAGGTAATTTCGTTGACGATAGAGCCCCAACCTGTGCCCCAATGATAGAACCCATCGCGAGAAAAATGGCTATCTTTGGATCCAAATTGTTATGCCTGAAGTACATGAATGAGACGGTCGCAGATACAATGGCATTTGCCATCAGGCTTGTTCCTATGGATTTATGAACGGGAAAATTTACAAATAGAGTTAACAGAGAAACTACAACCATTACGCCACTTGCCCCAATTAATCCAACCAAAACACCAGCAACCAGTCCTATCATCACCATTATTGCCAAACTAAGTGCATCGATGTTCTCACCTTCTCTTCTTAAGCAAACCCTTCATTTGAGTTTTTTGAAAAGAAAAATGGCACAAGAAGCAAGTAAGGTTAGGTAGAAACCTGTGCCGAGTCCCCACTTACAATGCAATTTTTCAACTTCACCGGTAGGCAAGCTAATTTCAATACAACCCTCTCCAAAAAGTGAGCCAACGCTAACTTTTGAAACATGATACATAGTGAATAGGAACACTATCATAGAAATTACTATCAAAATAAGGGATCCAAACAAAAGATATGAGAAAGTCTTTCCCCTTCTCAGCGCAGATCCAAGGAGGAGCATCGAGCAAGATGCTATGATGAGGATTGAAGTAAGAGAAAGGACTTGTGTAAAAATTGGAGAAACTCGATTAATCTCACCAGAAAAGAAATCTCCATGGGATATAAATGTTAGCATGTTTGGAGGCAGAACTATAACGCTGGTAATCGTTTTAGCTTCTCCATCACCTCCTACTAAAACCCACCAAGGAGATATCAAAGATATTATCAATAAAAAGATAATCAGCGCGCCTATCCAAAAATTATCTCTTTTCCAGAGGAAGAAAAAGAGGGAAGCAACTAGGCATGTGAAGCTAAGAAGGGCAAGGGTATCATGAAATCCGGATGGATTTTCCGTAACGATGGTAAGCTCTTTATCCTTCTCAACATCTATCATGGTTCTTGCTATTGTCTTTCCTTTAACCACATCGATCTTATAGCATCCAGGTGGCACGACCATAGATGCTTTTCCTGCTCTCACCTTCCTTTCCAGCACCTTACCATCTCTGTAAAGGAAAACCTTGCCATCGTCTAGAGCTAGTGCGCGACTGTTTAGCAAGTTTAGTTTAATGGTGTAATTTGCAGGGAATGTAATTTCCATATCCGTGTCGTTGCTCAATTTAAAAGACTTCTCCATCGTAAACGATTTATAGCATATCCTTAAAGTGTAGTTAGCTGGATATAGGTTATTAAAGACGTATTCTTTCTTCTCTTTCTCAGGGGTTAAAACTTCTTTAAACTCCATTTCTTCACTGGTAAGTACTGGATAGAGATCGACCGCTGGCTCTAATCCCCAAGCATCTTTTATTTTTAATCTGAAGGTGTACAGGCTTATACTTTCCTCGAGCTTGGCTGGAAACAACGATTCTTTAAAGCCCAATCTGAGTTCTTCTTTTCTTATGACAAAGCCCTTGTAAATCATTATGAGCTGGTATATATACCCAGAAGGAACTTTAAGAAGCACATTCCCATTGCGATCGCTCCTCGCGTTGGATATCGTTATGCCATCGCAGAGAAGCTTGCATTCTACTCCTTCTACACCACTGTGATGCTGGTCATCGATGTGCAAGTACACCTTTGCTTCCGGCTTGCAAAATATATGAACTTTTTTATTTTGTGATTTCAGATCGATCAACTTGAAGCCAACGAACTCTCTTCCTCCATGTCGCGCATTCTCCCTATATACCTTTATCAAATATCTTCCTTCTTCAAGACCGGGAAATGTTATCTTTTTATAGATAGAAAAATTCTTCCAGTCAAACATTGCTATGACAGATTTTATCCTCCTAAAGAAAGAGTGATTTTTGAAATCTACCTCAGTTTTACCTATAGGAAGCCTGCTCATGGAGCCAGAGGAGACGAATTTTTCTCCTCTGTAGATCTCGGCATAGATATAGGAGAATTTTTTGCCAGTAAGAGCAGAAAGAAAAGTACCAAAGGGAAATGAAGGGGCAAAATGTACGTAGGCAGTTATGGAAAACCTTTCTTTGTTCTCTCCCTTTTGGCTTTCATTTACGGTTATTTGTCTGTAATGCTTCATATCCCGATAAATGACCGATTCTCTATCAACTGCCTCAAAGCCTTCTTTCTCGAAGCTCACAAATTCTGCATCAAATGAAATGTTTGTTCCCTTTTCAAGCGTGAGATCATGCTCTTTCCCATTATAGGCATTCCGAACCGCGTACACGTTTCCACAGTCTGCTTCCAAACCCGGCAATTTAACAACCTGCTTTACCGCTACTTTGATTTGTATGCCGTCAGTTTCCTTTGAAATTCCTTTGTTTGATGCAAAGATAACGGCATGTGTTTTCCCGGTTGATGGATCATCCACACAGAACCATGCCCTCTCCCCAAGATCTTCATCATCTTCTGTTGATAGGATCCACTCGGAATTCTCGGAGGATGGATTTGTAGGTATAGAATACTCTTTTATTATACCGTGCCTGCTGTAAAAGTGCAAGTATGGCAGGATATTTCCCACGTTCATTTTATCAATGGTTGCGCTCCTGCTTCTAAATGTTGTAAGAGTTGCGTACGTTCCCTCTATCTCGTTATTTCCTCCAACGGTGATGTCCTTAAGTATCCTATGATTTGCGTGGATAAAGATTCTCTTGCATGCGGTTGGACAGTAATAGTATGTGTAGACATTGTCCGTCTCTATATCTTCATGTGGCGAAATGCACTCTATTCTAACCCTAACCATGAGATTTCCGTCTACCAAAATGCTCTTTCTGACTTTTTTGGACAAAGATGTTCCCATAAATTCTCTTTTGCCAGAGGTTGAATAGAACATTGCAAATGATGCAAATTGATCTGCATTTACCGTTTCAAATTTTGTTGAATTTGGCTTCATTTTTACAATTGTTTGGGATGCTCCCTCTCCGAGTATTTCTCCTTCTTGACATATTCCATAGATAATGTAACCATCTTCTCTTATCATGTAATAATCGACGTCTATCTTTTGTCCTGGAATGGGTTCGTAGAAGTAATGACAATCCTCGACATCGACGTGATCTATGTACTTTGGAGGTGTAACTTCTGTATCACTATAAGTGACAAAATACCTTTCCTTTCCATCTGCATACGATGGAATCAGAAAAACAAGATTACAAGAACTGATGTGGGTTCTATCGATGTGCCCCAAGTTATAAATTTGGGATTCTAGCTCTCTTACGTTTCCTTCGCTATCTTTGCAGAGGAGCTTTACAGAATGTATCGTCTCATTCACTGCCCAACAAGGTCTTCGAAAAGTCACGTGTACATCTACGGGCTGGAGTCTCATTCTGGAAGTATCTATGTCTATCTTTATTTCTTGTTCATAATGGTTTTTTGCATGAGTGAATATTGTCAATGGACATGAAAGAAGAACTAGCGTGAAGATCAAGATGACATTACGCATTTCGGTGTATATTAATGGAGAGGACAATATAAATTTTATCTGATTTATCTCTTTACTTCTATCTCCTCGAGCTCCTTTCTTGCGGTTTCGTAAGGTTTAAGTAAAGCTATTGAAAGCAGGGATATCAACGGATAGATCGCGGTAAATGTCCAGAAGCCTTTCATCGTGACTTCCATCTTAGGCAATGTAAAAATTAAGCTTATGATCAAAGGTGCTATTACATATGCAGGTCTCCCGATGGTTGAAGCCCATCCGACGCAGGTTCCCCTTATTTCTGTTGGAAATATCTCTGGAAGGTAAACGACTATCCACGCATACCAAAACATAAAAAAGAAATAGACAAGTGGTGTAAGGAGAGGAAGAAATTCTCTTGGAGAAAAATCCACTAGAACTACGGATATTGCGAATCCCAAACTGCCAAGATAAAGCGTTTTTCTCCTACCTATCACATCCATAAGCCATCCTGCTAAGAAAGCACTAGTTATGCATAGAAATTGAGAAATTAAAAAGACTATACCGAATGTTTCCTTGGAATAATGGTGGATATCCATCAGAAAAACGCCCGCATACTTGAGATGAAAAGATGATGCTAACCAGCAGAACCAAACGATTGATCCAATCGCTATGTACTTCAAATCCTTTCTCTTCATAACACCATATCCATAAAAGTGCCTCTTTTTCTTCCCCCTTTTCCTTTCTTCACTTATCTTTTCATATCTTCTCGTCTCCTTCATGAATATCCACATTACCAAAATTGAAATTGTAAAAAAGAAAGCAAAACCATACATCCATTTCCAACCAAACCTATCTGGGAG